>JALVEJ010000148.1 GCA_027031025.1 Flavobacteriales bacterium
TACCGAACTCGCTACGGGCAATTGCCTGTCCGCTTACGATGTTCTTATTGTCATTGACCGCTACCGGAATTTGTTGCGAATCTAAATTTGCCAAATACAAATTATTATCTATCGTATAAGCCAGATGTTTATTGACAAAATTATAATCTAAGTTTTCAGCATTTTCCGGATAGGTAATTTTTGCAACTTGTCCGGTATTGTAATCATATAAAATTTTTGCGTGATCTTTATCAAATATCAAATGCTGATCCGTTGCCGTTTCAATATAAGGCATGTACTTCAAACCTTTAACCTGTTTAGACAAATCAGCCAAGGTGATGGTTTTAGAACTTTGATCAACGGCATTTTTTATAATAATTTTACCGCCGTCATTGTACATATAAGCATCGGTTCTTTTGAGCCATTGCAAATTGCGTAAAGTTTTGGGATACAAGCCCTTGTAATAGCCCAAAACGGCATCTTTCAGGCTCAATTCTTTTTGCTGGGCATTGATTTGCCAAGTCAAAATAAACAATAAAATATAGGAAAGTTTTTTCATTTTAAAGGATTTAATTTTTCTTGATACGAAAATACTTGATTTCGATTGAATAATAGCTATTCTTAACAAAAATTTATTTTTTAATAGCCCGTAACATTTCCCGTTTGCCGGGTGGACCCGGAATGCGTTCTACTGTAAAACCGGCGGCTTGCATGGTGCGACGCACACTGCCCTTGGCAGAATAAGTTACTAAAATACCATTTGTGTTCAATGCTTCGAACATTTTTTGAAAAATTTTCAAAGTCCACATTTCCGGTTGTTTGTTGGGGGCAAAGGCGTCAAAATAGATCAAATCAAATTTTATTTTCGGTTTAAATTGTTGTAAATCAACGTGTTTTTTGTGTAATACAAAATTTGGATTTATAGCAAACCCTTTATTCCAAGGCGCTTTGTGAATTTGTTTATAAAGTGTCGATAATTGCTCATCTTCAAAATTATTTATTTCATTTATGATTATATCCGGTAAAGGATATTTTTCAAGTGTTTCAAAATATATTTTTTTAGGTGTTGTGTTTTGTTCGATCAGGGTTAATAGAACATTTAACCCTGTACCAAAACCGATTTCTAAAATGTGTATTTCGGATTTGGAAATTTGCCGGTAACCTGCTTGAATAAAAACATGTTCCGACTCGGTTTTTGCCCCGAATTTTGAATGATAAGTTTCGTTCATTTCCGGTAAATACAAACTTTTGGAGCCGTCTTTGGTTGTTATGACTTTAATTTGCATCATAAAAAAATAACAATTTTTGGAATTTTATTAAGAATATTTAATATGAATTGATAAAAATATATAAAAAACGTGAGAATTTCTATATTCACATTGATTTATCAAAAATAGACATTTTTATTGCAATATTCGTAGTTTTTTTGATTAATTTTTTGTAAATTTGTAAGAACTTAATACCGCATAACTATGACAGCAGACCTTAAAACCAAATTTATCATCGAAAAAATTAAAGAATCCAAACTTCCCAAAGCTGATTTTTCCAATTTAGTTTTCGGTAAAATGTTTTCTGACCATATGTTGGTTGCTGATTTTATAGATGGTCAATGGCAAACGCCTAAAATTATGCCTTATCAAGCATTAGCTTATGAACCATCGGCAAAAGTTTTTCATTATGGGCAAGCAGTTTTTGAAGGAATGAAAGCATATAAAGATACACAAGGCAATGCTTTTTTGTTTAGACCGGAAGATAATTATAACCGGATTAACCAATCTGCTGAACGTTTAGGCATGCCACCCATTCCAAAAGCATATTTTATTGACGGTATTAAAGAATTAGTGAAACTGGATAAAGATTGGATTCCAACCGGACCCGGTGAATCCTTGTATATCCGTCCCGTTTATATTGCTACGGAAAATGCTGTTGCGGCTTCTCCTTCTGATTCTTACCGGTTTATGATTATGACTTCGCCGGCAGGCAAATATTATTCGGGGGACGTTAAAGTGAAAATAGAAGACCATTATAGTCGTGCTTGTGATGGCGGTATTGGATATGCCAAAGCAGCAGGAAACTATGCAGCGCAGTTTTACCCAACTGAAAAAGCTAAAGCTGAAGGTTTTCAACAAATAATTTGGACAGACTCGGCACAACACAAATATGTAGAAGAAGCCGGTACTATGAATATCTTTTTCCGTATTGGTGATACACTTTTGACAGCGCCATCAGTTCCTGAAAGTACTCGAATTCTGCCTGGCGTTACCCGCAAAAGTATCATTCAGCTGGCAAAAGACAATGATATTAATATTGAAGTACGACCAATCGAGGTTCAAGAAATTATTGAAGCCTCTAAAAATGGTGATTTAAAAGAAATATTTGGCGCCGGAACCGCTGCTACCGTATTGCCGATAGTCGGTCTCAAATATAAAGACTATTATACCGATTTACCTAAAGTGGAAAACAGTTATGCTGACTTTTTCAAAAATAAAATTATGGATATTCAATACAATCGTGCCGAAGATCCTTATGGCTGGCGCGTAAAAGTTGATTAAATTTTACTGTACATACAATCTCAAAATCCTTTCGTATCTGAAAGGATTTTTTTTACATCAAAATTTATCAAAGAATCTTTTATTAAAATCAACTATTGTTTATAATTTTGTGGAATTAATATTAGACTCTCATGAAACATAAAGCTTTAATGACCATTAGTTTTTTAATTTTATCTAATACTTTTATGACTATAGCATGGTATGGGCATTTAAAGTTTTCGGAGTGGAAATGGTTTCAAAAACTACCATTGATTGCCATTATATTAATCAGTTGGGGAATTGCTTTATTTGAATATATGTTTCAAGTACCAGCCAACAGAATAGGCTTTGATGAGAACGGAGGCCCTTTTTCATTAGTACAACTAAAAGTAATACAAGAAGTTATTACCCTAATTATTTTTTCCGTATTTACCATTCTGGTTTTTAAAAATGAAAGCATTAAATGGAATCATATCCTTGCATTTATTTTTCTTATCTTAGCGGTCTATTTTATGTTTAAAAAATAATTTTTTTTTT
>JALVEJ010000149.1 GCA_027031025.1 Flavobacteriales bacterium
ATTTCGGATGTGTTTGATGGCGTTAATCTTGAGGATATTTTAAAATCCACGCTTGAAGGAGAAGTAAATTCATTTAATGTGGCTATAGATAACAGCTTGACTGCTGAAAATGTGAAGGAAAAAATTAAAGCTCAAAAAGAAGAATTGGCTTGCAAGAGAATTGATTTTGAATCTGCCAAAAAACTGATGGATGATTCTCTTGAAAAGAGGTTAATCCCTATTTATTTAGAACGTTTTTTCAGGAAAACCTTTATTAGTCTGGGCGGCAAAATAGAGGAAGAAAACGAATTTGTAAAGTTGAGGCATGTGCCCCAAAAAATTATTGAGCATCTTAAAGAGAATTTTAACATTCGGTATGATATTACCAAAATGATATTTACTTTCCACAAAGAAGTGTTTTTAGATAAAAGGAAAACCGGTAAATATGAGATGTTGTATTATCTTAATCCGGGAAATCCAATCTATGAAGCCACCGTTGATGTAGCGCTTTCAGAATATAAAGAGGAGGTTTTAAAGGGAACTATTTTGGTTTCACCCGATGAAAAAGATTCCTATTTTGCCTATTTTGTCCGGTCACAAATAACCGATAAAACAAAAAAGCAAAATATTGCGGATGAAAAACTTACTTTGGTTTATGGTAATTCTGATGATTTAAATATAACATCCCCCGCAAAATTGATTGATCTTGTACCGCCTAATGAATATGCAAAAACGATTACACCTCCCGAACCGGTTAGTGAAAATGAAATTGTAAAATGGAGTTTCCAAAATATCACTAATCCGCAATTTGAAGAAGCCCAAATAAGAGTTAAAGAAGATGTGGAATTAAGAAAACAATATATGGAAGATGGGTTTACCTCACTGATAATGAACTATACCCAGGACTTAACAGAGCTTAGGGAAAAACTTTTGTTGGGCAACAGTAGAGTTGAAGATAATATTAAAAAAATTGAATTAAAAATTTTGGAATTAGAGGAACGCAAGAAAAACAGAATTGCCGAACTGGAACAACGAATGCAGCTAAACCGAAAACCTCCTAAAGTTTTAGGTTCTGCTTATGTCGTACCGCTATCGCAGGTAGAATATAAAAATCATTACGGTATGAGCCGCGATGATGAAGTGGAACAAATTGCCATGGAAACAGCCATGAAATTTGAAAAAGATAATGGCTGGATTTGTGAAGATGTAAGTAAACAAAACCTGGGCTTTGATTTGAAATCGGTAAACGCCGAACTTATTAAAAGATATATTGAAGTTAAAGGTAGAGCGGCTGAGGGACCTATCATGCTATCCGAAAATGAAATGAACCGGCTTAGGCAGTTGGGTGATTCAGCCTGGTTGTATGTTGTGAGCAATTGCAAGTCAACCCCAACACTTTTCCGCATACAAAACCCGGGAAATAAACTGGTATATAAAGAATTGTCTAAAGGAATACAATACTTCATCCCCATGTCAGAATGGAAAGAAAAAGCACATAAATAAACTTTTTGTCTGCGAAAAGTATCGAATTTCGTATCTTTGTGCAGACAATCGGGGAAACAATGAACGAACATAGTAAAATATCTGACTGGGTAAACCAACAACTTGCTTTGGGCAAATACAGTTTCAGCCTTGATTATCTGCGTGAAACGATGCCGGATAAATCTGATAATTCCATAAAACTGGCTTTAAAGCGGCTGGTGGATAAAAACAAAATAGTCTCCGTTTACAAGGGCTTTTATATAATTCTTTCACCACAATATTTTAATATGGGATTTTTGCCGCCAAGTATGTTTATGGATGATTTAATGAACTATCTAAAAAGGCCCTACTATGTTTCGTTGCTGTCGGCAGCGGCATTACACGGCGCCGCGCACCAGCAACCGCAAACCCATTTTGTTTGTACAACTTTACCGAGTATGCGTAATACCAATAAAAAAGGAGTACAAATAAAATATGTAAGCAAGAGAAATTTTCCGGAATCTAATATTATTAAAAAGAAGACGGAAAGCGGTTATGTAAACGTGTCAGACCCTATTTTAACCAGTCTGGATTTGATTAATTATCAAAAAATAATCGGCGGGTTGAACAGAGCGGCTACTGTCATAAATGAATTATCCGAGGAAATAAGCAGGGATAAAATATCTTCCGATATATTAAATCTAACGCCTTGCGCACACATTCAGCGTTTGGGGTATTTGTGGGAATATGAATGCGGACAAACCGGCTTAGCCAATGCATTATTCGATATATTAAAACAATTACGCCGTCCATTAAAAAATCATAAATTGAATCCGGCTATGGACATGCAAAGGCAAAAACATAGTAACCGGTGGAAAATTAATGCTAATTCGAAGATTGAGATTGACGCATGATTCCAAGAGCATATATTACGGAATGGACCCAATATGCTCCATGGAAATCGAACGAACAGGTTGAGCAAGACCTGATTATCTGCCGCGTATTGGTGGAAATATTCAGCGATACATTTTTATCCGATAAATTAGCGTTTCGCGGTGGTACGGCGCTTCATAAGTTATATGTGCAGCCGCAGCCGAGATACTCCGAAGATATCGATCTGGTTCAGGTTCATCAGGGAGACATTGGAACCGTTTTGGATAGAATACGTGAACGTCTCGATCCGGTGTTTGAGTCTAAAGCGAAATTCAAAAAAACATCCATCAGTAATAAGCTGACTTATCGCTTTCAGTCGGAATTTCCGCCGGTTCAGTCTATGAAATTGAAAATTGAAATAAATACCAGGGAACACTTTACGGCATTGGGATTTGTGAAAATTCCCTTTGAGGTAAACTCAGGATGGTTCAAGGGTTCTTGCGATATAAACACCTATAGCCTGGAAGAACTGCTGGGCACTAAGCTTAGGGCGCTGTACCAAAGAAAAAAAGGAAGGGATTTATATGACCTGTATCTGGCCATGACTAAAAACAATGCCATTGATATTACACAAGTGATCAAGTGCTATTATAGCTATATGAATCATACAGGTGGTAAACCGCCGGATAAAGATATGTTTATACATAACATTGAAGAT
>JALVEJ010000150.1 GCA_027031025.1 Flavobacteriales bacterium
CTACAAAAATAATTCTTTTTTAAATTATTTACCATTTCATACATTAAACAACAGGTTTCATTTGATAAACAACAGGTTTCATTTGATAAAATGCAAATGTGAGTATTTTTTTAAAAATTACTGTTTTTATATACTTATTAATTACCTCTAAAAAGCGTATTTTTGTTTCTCAAAATTATATATGACCAAAAAACAAACATACATTAATATATACGGCGCCCGTGAGCATAATTTAAAAGATTTGACCCTTCAAATTCCGCATAAGCAACTCACAGTTATAACCGGATTGAGTGGCAGTGGTAAATCGTCATTGGCTTTTGATACGATTTATGCCGAAGGGCAACGGCGGTTTATTGAAACTTTTTCGGCTTATGCCAGACAATTTCTCGGTGGACTCAACCGACCGGATGTTGATAAGATTGACGGTTTATCTCCTGTTATTGCCATTGAACAAAAAACAACTAATAAAAATCCACGTAGTACGGTTGGTACCGTAACAGAGATTTACGACTTTCTTCGACTATTATTTGCCAAAATAGGCGAAGCCTATTCTTACGAAACCGGTGAGAAAATGGTCAGCTATTCTGAAAAGGAAATTTTAGAGCTGATTTATACATTATATTATAATAAGGAAATCTATATTTTGGCTCCGGTCGTCAAATCGCGAAAAGGTCATTACAAAGAATTGTTTAAGAAAATAGCTCAAATGGGTTTTTTAAGAGTGCGTGTTGACGGACAAATACGGGAAATTGAGAGAAATATGCAGTTAGAACGTTATCAAACCCATGATGTTGACATTGTTATTGACCGGTTAAAAGTCAGTGAGACCAACCAAAAACGGCTTAAACAAAGTATTGAAACTGCTTTATATCATGGGAAAGGCACTTTGATTATATTAGATAAAGCCGATGATAAAACCCAATATTTCAGTAAAAACTTGATGTGTCCAACCACCGGTATCTCTTATCCGGAACCGGAACCTAACTCGTTTTCGTTTAATTCGCCAAAAGGTGCCTGTGATAATTGCAAAGGACTTGGTAGCGTATTTGAAGTAGATTTACAAAAAGTTATTCCAGATGACCGGCTTTCCATCAAAAAAGGCGGCTTGGCACCATTAGGGACTTACAAAAAATCGTGGATGTTTAACCAATTGGAAACCATTGCCAAACGCTTTGATTTTAGTTTAGATACGCCTATTAAGAAAATTCCCAAAAAAGCTATGCAGGTTATCTTGTATGGGGCAGATGAACATTTTGAAGTTTTTTCGAAAACGCTGGGCATTACACAATCTTACCATTTGAAATTTGAAGGTATCATCAATTTTATCCAACACCAATATGAAGCTAACGACAGCCGGAAAATCCGGCGTTGGGCAAAAAGTTTTATGACCGAAAAAGCTTGTCCGGTTTGTCACGGACACCGATTAAAAAAAGTGTCTCAACACTTTAAAATCAATGGTAAATCTATCGTCGATTTAGCACAAATGGACATCAGTGAATTAGCAGAATGGTTCGAGGACATTGAAACGTATTTGACTGACAAACAGCTTGTTATAGCTGATGAAATCATTAAAGAAATCAGGAACCGGATTGGGTTTATTACCGCAGTCGGGTTAAATTATTTGAATTTGTTTCGTCCTGCCAAGTCTTTATCGGGTGGTGAATCGCAACGGATTAGACTGGCTTCGCAAATCGGGGCGCAGTTGGTAAACGTGTTATATATTTTAGATGAACCAAGTATTGGTTTGCACCAACGGGACAATCAACGATTGATTGAATCATTAAAACGCCTACGTGATTTAGGCAATACAGTTATAGTCGTAGAACATGACCAAGATATGATGGAACAAGCCGACCACATCATTGATATGGGACCTTATGCCGGCAAACACGGTGGCGAAATTGTAGCGCAAGGCGATTTGGAAAGCATCAAACAATCCGGTTCGTTAACAGCAGCATATCTGACCGGCAAAAAAAACATTCCTATACCGAATAAACGTCGTAAAGGCACCGGCAAAAACATTATTCTGAAAGGTGCCACCGGTAATAATCTTAAAAATGTGACGGTGAAAATTCCGTTAGGCAAACTCGTCTGCGTCACCGGCGTATCGGGTAGCGGCAAATCGACTTTAATCAATGAGACGCTCTACCCTATTTTGAATAAAGAAATATATCGCGGTGTTAAAGAGCCCTTGCCATATAAAAGTATTTCAGGCACGAAATACATCGACAAAATTATAGACATTGACCAAAGTCCTATCGGACGTAGTAGTCGTAGTAATCCGGCGACTTATACCGGCGTGTTTCAAGAAATACGGAATTTATTTGCGCAAACACCCGAAGCGCAAATACGCGGCTATAAACCCGGACGTTTTTCATTTAATGTTAAAGACGGACGTTGTCCGGTTTGTGAAGGTGCCGGTATCCGCACCATTGAAATGAATCTACTTCCGGATGTTCAAGTTACTTGCGAAACCTGTCAAGGCAAGCGTTTTAATCGTGAAACACTGGAAGTGCGCTATAAAGGCAAATCTATTGCCGATGTATTGGAAATGACGATTAATGAAGCGGTTACATTCTTTGAAGCTATCCCTAAAATCTATCGCAAACTCAAAACTTTGCAAGATGTCGGACTGGGCTACCTGACTTTGGGACAGCCGGCACCTACACTTTCGGGGGGCGAAGCCCAACGGGTCAAACTGGCAACGGAATTGTCAAAAAAAGATACCGGAAATACACTTTATATTCTTGACGAACCAACCACCGGTTTGCATTTTGAAGATATTCGCATCTTGATGGAAGTTTTAAACAAATTAGTTGATAAGGGTAATACGGTGTTGATTATTGAACACAATACAGATGTGATTAAATTGGCTGATCATATCATCGATCTTGGTCCGGAAGGCGGACAAAAAGGTGGAGAGATTGTGTTTGAAGGTACACCGGAAGAAATTGTTACATGTAAGAAATCTTATACGGGAAAGTTTCTTTGATGAAATGAGGAT
>JALVEJ010000151.1 GCA_027031025.1 Flavobacteriales bacterium
TATCAATAGTACATGTTACAGGTCGCTCCTACGGAGCTATTTGTTATCATTAATTTATTTTGCTACAAACAGTATAGCTCCTACGGAGCTGATATTAAGAAATTGGTATAATTTCACCCCTACGGGGTTTATGTTTTTATTGTTTTGAATTCTCTATAAATATATCATCCCTACGGGGTTTACTAAATAAACCCGAAGGACTGAAATGATTATAATAAAACAATTAAACCAAGTTTTGCCCCCCAAAGTAGGTATTGGTATTAGAGACATTATATATGTATAACCCACTTAAATCGATATAGAGCCAAAGTTTTAACTATCATTTAAAAGCTTTAATGCCGGGATAAACAGCATTTTCGCCTAATTCTTCTTCAATACGAAGCAATTGATTATACTTTGCCATTCTATCGGTTCTGGATAATGAACCCGTTTTGATTTGTCCGGTATTCATTGCTACTGCCAAATCGGCAATAGTTGTATCTTCAGTCTCGCCCGAACGATGTGAAACCACAGCTGTATATCCGGCTTTATGCGCCATATTAATGGCATCAATAGTTTCTGTCAAAGTCCCGATTTGATTCAATTTAATCAGAATGGAATTGGCAATCCCTTCTTTGATACCACGTTCTAATATTTTAGTGTTGGTGACAAAAACATCATCACCTACCAATTGAATTTTGTCACCCAACAATTCCTGCTGAATTTTCCAACCGTCCCAGTCATTTTCACTCATACCGTCTTCAATGGAAATAATGGGATATTTGTTGACCAGTTCCAACAAATACTCAGCTTGTTCGCGTAAATTACGCTTTGCGGCACCGGGGCCTTCAAATTTAGTATAATCATAAATGCCATTATGATAAAATTCAGAAGCCGCTACATCTAAAGCTAAAGAAATATCTTTACCGGGTGTATAACCTGCCGCTTCAATGGCTGACAAAATAGTTTCAATGGCATCTTCTGTTCCTTCAAATGTCGGAGCAAATCCACCTTCATCACCAACAGCTGTAGATAAGCCACGTTTTTTAAGAATGGCTTTTAAGTTATGAAATACTTCCGTTGCCATTTTCATCGCTTCTGAAAAACTTTTGGCACCATGCGGCACAATCATAAATTCTTGAAAAGCTATAGGCGCATCAGAATGCGAACCGCCATTAACAATATTCATCATCGGCACCGGTAAGGTTTTAGCGCCAACCCCTCCAATATATTTATACAACGGCATATCTTCTTCAATAGCGCCTGCTCTGGCTGCCGCCAACGAAACACCCAAAATGGCATTGGCGCCCAATTTAGATTTATTATCCGTTCCATCTAAGGCAATAAGCGCTTTGTCGATACTCAACTGGTCTTGTGTATCAAACCCAATTATCTCGCCACCGATGATCGTATTGACATTATCAACAGCTTTAAAAACGGATTTTCCCATATAGCCTTTACCTTTATCACGCAACTCAACGGCTTCTAATTCACCGGTTGAGGCACCGGATGGCACAGCCGCTCTTCCTAAAACCCCATATTCAGTTAAAATATCGACTTCAACCGTGGGATTACCACGGGAATCAAAAATTTGTCTGGCTTTAATATCTGTAATTGCACTCATATGATAAATTTTAATGTAAAATTACAAAATAAAACACCGGTTGCCAATGACAACCGGTGTTTTATTGTAAAAATATTATTAAGAATTTTATTCTTCAGATTGCTCTTCTGTTGCAGTTTGTGTTTCGGTAGCAACAGCCTCTTCTGTTTTAGTCGCTTTTTTTCTTCTACGACGAGTTTTCTTTTTAGCCGGTTTGTCGGCATTATAAACGGTGTTATAATCAACAAACTCAATCATTGCCATTTCGGCATTGTCACCCAAACGATTACCCAATTTGATGATACGCAAATAGCCTCCCGGACGATCTGCCACCTTAGTAGAGATTTCTCTAAACAATTCGGTTACGGCATCTTTGTCGCGTAATCTACTAAAAACAACACGACGGTTATGCATGGTATCATTTTTTGACTTGGTAATCAGCGGTTCTAAGAAAACACGTAGCGCCTTAGCTTTAGCCAATGTCGTATTAATTCTTTTATGTTTAATCAACGAACTACCCATATTTGCTAGCATGGACTTTCTATGCGCTGATTTTCTACCTAAATGGTTAAATTTCTTTCTGTGTCTCATATCCTGTATCTTTATTCATCTAATTTATAATTGGAAAGATCCATTCCGAAAGTAAGACCTTTCTTATCGACTAATTTTTCCAACTCGGTCATTGATTTTTTTCCAAAGTTTCTAAACTTCATCAAATCCGATTTGTTATATTGCACCAATTCTCCTAAAGTTTCTACATCAGCTGCTTTTAAACAATTTAAAGCTCTAACAGATAAATCCAAATCAACTAATTTGGTTTTTAAAAGTTGGCGCATGTGCAAAGATTCTTCATCATATGTTTCTGAACTTGCCGAAACTTCATCGTCAATTGAAATGCGTTCGTCAGAGAACAACATAAAATGTTGAATTAAAATTTTAGCAGCTTCGGTTAAAGCGTCTTTAGGATGAATTGAGCCATCGGTTTCAATTTCTATGATCAATTTGTCATAGTCGGTTTTTTGCTCAACCCTAAAATCTTCGATGGTATATTTGACATGTTTTATCGGTGTAAAAATCGAATCAATAAAGATTGTGCCAAAAGGCACATCACTTTTCTTATTTTCTTCAGCCGGAACATAACCACGTCCCTTTTCGATGGTAAACTCAAAGTTGATTTGTGTTTTAGGATCAAGGTTCATGATGACCAAGTCGGGATTTAATATTTGAAAACCCGAGATAAATTCTTGCAAATCACCGGCTTTTAATTGCTCTTTACCACTAAAAGATACCTTAACAGTTTCAGAATTGATATCTTCCACTTGATTTTTGAAACGCACTTGTTTCAAATTCAATACAATTTTGGTAACATCTTCAACAACGCCATCAATGGAAGTAAATTCATGATCAACTCCCTCAATACGCAAGGAAGTGATGGCATGACCTTCAAGTGATGACAATAAAACACGTCTTAATGCATTACCAATTGTCAACCCGTAACCGGGTTCTAAGGGTTTGAATTCAAATTTACCGGTATGGTTATCGGCACTGATTTGTATAACTTTATCCGGTTTTTGAAAATTTAATATTGCCATAAATTTGATGTTATTATTTAGAGTATAACTCGACAATCAAGTGTTCTTGAATGTTTTCAGGAATTTGAACCCGTTCGGGACGGTTAACAAACTCGCCTTCCATTTTTTCGGGATTCCATTTTAGCCATTCGTAACTTGATTTATTTTGGTCTAATGAATCTTTAATAACTTGTAAAGATTTTGATTTTTCTCTGACACCAACAACATCACCGGGTTTTAATGAGTATGAAGGGATGTTCACGACGTCACCGTTAACAGTGATATGCCGGTGTGAGACCAACTGACGGGCGGCACGTCTGGTCGGCGCCAAGCCCAAGCGGTAAACCACATTGTCAAGTCTTGATTCAACTAATTGCAAAAGAACCTCTCCGGTGTTTCCACCTTGACGAGATGCTTTTTCAAACAAATTTCTAAATTGTTTTTCCAGAATACCGTAAGTATACTTAGCCTTTTGCTTTTCAGTTAACTGAATGGCATATTGCGATTTTTTACCTCTTCTTCTATTATTGCCGTGTTGTCCCGGCGGGTATTTCTTTTTTTCAAAATATTTATCTTCTCCATAAATTGCCTCACCAAATTTTCGGGCAATTTTGGTTTTTGGTCCTGTATATCTCGCCATAATTCAATATTTTTTAAACTCTTCTTCTTTTAGGTGGACGACAGCCATTGTGAGGAATGGGTGTTACGTCAATAATTTCTACTACTTCAATACCACTGTTGTGAATGGTTCTAATGGCAGATTCTCTACCGTTTCCGGGGCCTTTAACATAAACTTTTACACGTCTTAAACCGGCTTCGTATGCTGTTTTGGCAGCATCTTCGGCAGCTACTTGTGCTGCATAAGGGGTGTTTTTCTTAGAACCTCTAAAACCGTTTTTACCGGCAGACGACCATGAAATAACTTCTCCGTTTTTATTGGTAAGAGAAATAATGACGTTGTTAAAAGTTGCCTGAATAAAAGCTTTACCATTAGGTTCAACTTTAACCTTTCTTTTTTTTGCTTTTGCTGATTTATTATTCTTAGCCATAATACCTACTTACTTTTATTTAGTTGCTTTTTTCTTATTAGCAACGGTTTTTCTTTTACCTTTTCTGGTTCGCGAGTTGTTTTTGGTTCGCTGACCACGCAATGGTAATCCTAATCTGTGACGGATACCACGATAACTACCGATGTCCATTAAGCGTTTGATATTCAATTGGACTTCGGAACGCAATTCTCCTTCAATTCTATAATTAGAAATGACACGTCTAATACCGGCAATATCGGTATCATCCCAATCTTTTACTTTTTTGTCTTCATCTACGCCGGCTTGTGCCAAAATTTCTTTGGCTCTTGATCTGCCTATACCGTAAATGTAGGTTAGGCCAATTATGCCGCGCTTATTTTTAGGTAAATCTACCCCTGCTATTCTTGCCATAATTATCCTTGTCTTTGTTTATGTTTCGGATTCTTTTTATTAATTACATACAAACGTCCTTTTCGTCTGACAATCTTGTCTTCCGGACTTCTTTTTTTAATGGATGCTCTTACTTTCATATCTTTTTCAATTTAACGGTTGGTCATTCGTAACAACCGTAATTATATTAGTATCTATAAGTTATTCTACCTTTAGTTAAATCATACGGACTTAATTCAACTTTTACTTTATCTCCGGGCAACAGACGAATGTAGTGCATTCGCATCTTTCCGGATATATGCGCTGTAATCATATGTCCGTTTTCCAACTCTACTTTAAACATAGCATTTGATAACGCATCTTTTATAATACCGTCTACTTCTATTGCGGGTTGTTTAGCCATAATTTATTTTTTTCTTCCGGTTTTCATTAAAGTGTCATAATGCCGGTTCAACAAATAAGCTTCTGCTTGCTGAATAGTGTCCATTGCAACCCCGACCATAATCAATAATGAAGTTCCTCCGTAAAACATAGCCCATGATACTTGCATACCGGGGAATAAATAGTACACAAATTGAGGAAATATAGCAATCAAAGCTAAAAAGATAGAACCCGGCAAAGTGATTTTAGATAAAATGTCATCTAAATAATTTGCTGTATCGGTTCCAGGTCTAACGCCCGGAATAAAACCGTTATTGCGTTTTAAATCTTCTGCAATTTTGGTTGTTTGAACCGTAATAGCCGTATAAAAATACGTAAAAATAATTATCAAAATAGCAAACACTACATTGTACCACGGGTCAAAAATGTTGCTAAAAGTGGCTTTTAAAGTAGCTGCCCAATCCGAATCGGATAAGGAAGCCAGCATGCCAGGAAAAAACATCAATGCTTGTGCAAAAATGATAGGCATAACACCGGCGGCATTTAATTTTAAAGGCAAATACTGTCTGGCACCGAAAATATTTTTCTCGTAACCGCCGCCAACTGTTCTTCTTGCATACTGAATAGGTACAGGACGATAAGCTTTAACTAACATAATACTGGCAGCTATCACCAATAACCAAACGACTATTTCAAATAGCAATAACATTGGGCCGCCGTTTTGATCGGTTACACGATAAGCAAACTCTTGTAAAAATGCACCGGGCAAACGGGCAATGATACCTACCATAATCAACAAGGAAATACCATTACCAATACCTTTATCGGTGATTTTTTCACCTAACCACATGGCAAAAATGGTCCCTGCTGATAAAATGATTACAGAAATGGTTACAAACAACCAAGTTTGTTCAATTAAAAACGCACTTTTAGGTAATTGATTATACAAATTATACACATAACTTGGTCCCTGTATCAAAGTTACGGCAATGGTTAACCAACGGGTGATTTGTGTAATTTTTTTATGACCGCTTTCACCGGCTTTTTGCAATTTTTGCAAATATGGCACAGCTATGCCCATCAATTGTACCACAATAGAAGCCGAGATATAAGGCATAATACCTAAAGCAAATATGGAAGCTTGCGAAAATGCTCCACCGGTAAATTGGTTTAACAAGTTTAATAAAGTATTACTTTCGGCTTGTTTACTAAGATTCGCCAATTGCGTGGGATCTATCCCGGGCAATGATACTTGGGCACCAAACCGGTAAACCAAAATTAATCCTAAGGTAAACAAGATTTTTTTGCGAAGCTCTTCAATGCTCCATACTGCTTTTATTGTATCTACAAACTTCTTCATGAAATAAACCGATTAAATAAGTTCAACTTTACCTCCGGCTGCCTCAATGGCTTCTTGGGCTTTTTTAGAAATTTTATGAGCATAAACAGTTATTGCCGATTTAATTTCGCCTCGACCGAGTATTTTTAACAATTCTCTTTTGCCCACCAAACCTAAGGCTACAAAATCCTCAAAAGTTACCGTGTCCTTTATTTTGCCTTTATCAATCAGTTCTTGCAAAGTATCCAAATTAACGCCTTGATACGTTACATGATTGATATTAGTAAAACCAAATTTCGGCACCCTTCTGTACAAAGGCATTTGGCCTCCTTCAAAACCGGGCGTACGTGAGTAACCTGAACGGGATTTAGCTCCCTTATGTCCACGGGTTGCAGTGCCACCACGTTTAGAACCTTCTCCTCTACCCTTTCTTATATCTTTTTTTACTGAACCTTTTGCAGGTTTTAGATTATGTAATGCCATTGTTTCCTAGTTTTTAATTTCCTCTACAGTGACTAAATGCTTCACTTTATTAATCATTCCTTGTATTTGCGGGGTCAAGTCATGTGTGCGTTCTTGACCGATTCGTCTGATACCAAGAGCCTCTAAAGTTCTTTTTTGATCTTTGGGTCTGTTGATGGTACTTTTGACTTGCTTTACTCTAACTTTTGTCATCATCCAATATTTTATCCGTTAAAAACTTTATTGAGAGAAATCCCTCTTTGTTTTGCAACTGTATGGGCATCTCTCATTTTTAAAAGTGCATCCAAAGTTGCTTTAACCACGTTATTCGGGTCGGATGAACCATGAGATTTAGTCAATACATCATGAACTCCGGCAGATTCCAAGACGGCACGGACGGCACCACCGGCAATTACTCCGGTACCGGGTGATGCAGGTTTTAAAAAGATTCTTGCACCACTGAATTTTCCTAATTGTTCGTGAGGAATAGTTCCGTTAATTACCGGCACTCTGACTAAATTTTTCTTAGCATTATCGATGGCTTTTTGAATAGCGTCCGGCACTTCTTTGGATTTACCCATTCCGTAGCCAACCACGCCGTTTTTGTCACCGACAACAACTATGGCAGAAAAACTAAAAGTTCGTCCTCCTTTTGTTACTTTGGTAACACGGTTTACGGCAACCAATCTGTCTTCTAATTCCAAACCTCCCGGTTTTACTCTCTCTATATCTTTATATTTATCAAGCATATCTTAAAATTTTAATCCACCTTTTCTGGCGCCTTCGGCCAATGATTTAACACGACCGTGATATAAAAAACCGGCACGGTCAAAAGTAACATTTTCAATACCTTTTTCCAAAGCAATTTTGGCTATTTTTTCTCCAACCAAAGCTGCTTTTTCAGTTTTGGTGCCTTTTTTTCCTGCGACTTCCTTATCTCTTGATGAAGTCGCTGCCAAAGTAACACCATTTACATCGTCAATCAATTGCGCATAAACTTCCTTATTACTTCTAAAAACAGAAAGTCTTGGGCGCTCAGGTGTGCCTTTAACAATCTTTCTGATACGTTTTTGTATACGTCTTCTTCTATCTACTTTATTGAGTTTCATATGACTAACTTATTAGGCTGTTTTACCTGCTTTTCTTCTAATTTCTTCACCGACATATCTCACGCCTTTACCTTTGTAAGGCTCAGGCTTGCGGAATGATCTGATTTTTGCGGCAATATGCCCGATTAATTGCTTGTCATAAGACGTCAATTTAACAATCGGATTTTTACCTTTTTCAGATACGGTTTCAACCTTTACTTCTTTGGGTAATTCAATCATAATATTATGAGAAAATCCCAAAGATAAATCCAATATTTGTCCTTGGCTAGAGGCCTTATAACCAACTCCAACCAATTCCAATTCTTTGGTCCATCCTTTTGAAACGCCTTCAATCATATTAAAAAGCAAAGAACGGTAAAGTCCGTGAAAAGCTTTATGTTTTTTACTTTCTGAAGGGCGTTTAACATGGATGACACCATCTTCAATCTCAAATTCTATTCCCCCTTTAATTTCTTGGGTTAGTTCGCCCAATTTACCTTTAACCGTGATCATATTGTCTTTGATATCGACGGTTACACCTTCCGGTATGGTAATGGGTTTAAATCCTATTCTTGACATAATTCAATTTTTTTAATAAACGTAACATAAAACTTCGCCACCTACATTCTCTTTACGAGCTTGTTTATCAGTCATCACACCTTTTGAAGTAGAAAGAATGGCAATACCCAATCCGTTTAATACTTTTGGCATATTGTCTACGCCTACATATTTACGTAAACCGGGTTTACTGACTCTTTCCAACTTTTTAATAACCGGCAATTGACTGTCTTTGTCATATTTGAGGGCGATTTTGATAAATTCTCTATTACCTTCTTTTTCAAATTTATAACTTAAGATATAGCCTTGATCATATAAGATTTTGGTTATTTCTTTTTTCAATTTTGAAGAAGGTATTTTCACCACTTTATGTCCTGCGCTTTGTGCGTTTCTAATTCTGGTTAGAAAATCTGCTATGGGATCTGTATTCATCTTTTTCTTGTTTTAAATTTACCAACTGGCTTTTTTTACGCCCGGTATTAATCCTTCATTAGCCATTTCTCTAAAAGTTACACGAGAAATACCAAATACTCTCATATAGCCTCTGGGACGTCCGGTCAATTTACAACGATTATGTAATCTAACCGGCGATGCATTTTTAGGAAGTTTTTGCAATGCTTCCCAATCACCCGCTTCTTTTAAAGCTTTTCTTTTAGCAGCATATTTGGCTACTAATTTTTCACGCTTGCGTTCGCGGGCTTTCATTGATTCTTTTGCCATATTATTTTTTCTTTTTAAATGGTAAACCTAGTTCTTCTAATAATGCTTTAGCTTCTTTATCGGTTTTGGCAGACGTCACAAAAGTAATGTCCATACCGTTAATTTTATTGATCTTATCAAAATCAATTTCAGGAAATATAATTTGTTCGGTAATTCCTAAATTATAATTTCCACGACCATCAAATCCGTCCGGTTTGATACCTTGAAAATCTCTTACCCGCGGTAAAGCAATGGTAATCAATCTATCAAGAAATTCATACATTTTATCTTTTCTAAGTGTCACTTTTGCACCTATAGGCATGCCTTTTCTCAGTTTAAAAGCCGCAACGTCTTTTTTAGAAATGGTCGGAACAGCTTTTTGTCCGGTAATAGTAGTCAATTCATCCACTGCATAATCAACCAATTTTTTATCGGATACGGCAGCACCGACACCTCTACTAACAACTATTTTTTCCAATTTCGGCACTTGCATGACATTTTTGTAACCGAACTCTTTCATCAACGCATCAATGACGCGTTCTTTATATTCTTTTTCTAATCTGGGTGTATACTTCTTCATGGCTTAAATTACCTCTTTTGATTTTTTAGAAACTCTCACTTTTTTACCGTCTTTCATTTCATAACCGACTCTGGTTGGTTTACCGGTTTTCGGATCAACCAAAGCTACGTTAGAGATATGAATCGGAGCTTCTCTTTCTTCGATACCACCTTGAGGATTCTCGGCACTTGGTTTAACATGTTTTTTTATCATGTTAACACCTTCAACAATGACTCTGTCTTTAGACTTAATAATCTTAAGCACTTTACCTTTTTCTCCTTTATCTTTACCGGCTAATATGACAACTTCATCACCGGTTTTAATTTTAAACTTCTTCATTATACTTATGATTTTTATAAAACCTCAGGGGCTAATGATACGATTTTCATAAATTGTTTATCACGTAATTCTCTGGCAACGGGACCAAAAACACGTGTGCCTCTCATTTCACCGGCAGGATTCAACAACACGACGGCATTATCATCAAATCTAATATATGAGCCGTCCGGGCGTCTTACTTCCTTTTTGGTTCTCACAACTACACCGGTTGAAACGGTTCCTTTTTTTACGGTACCGTTTGGAGTTGCTTCTTTGACCGTTACAACCACTTTGTCACCCAAAGAGGCGTAACGTTTTTTGGTTCCTCCCAATACTCTGATAACCAATGCTTCCTTGGCACCGGTATTGTCAGCCACTTTAACTCTTGATTCTTGTTGTACCATAATTACTTAGCTCTTTCTAATATTTCAACTAAACGCCATCTTTTGGTTTTACTCAAAGGACGGGTTTCCATGATTCTTACTTTATCTCCCACATTACAGTCGTTTTTTTCATCGTGAACGACATATTTTTTTGTCTTGTGGACAAATTTTCCGTAAAGCGGGTGTTTCATACGTTTAACTTCGGAAACAACAATGGTTTTATCCATTTTGTTTTTGGTAACCAAACCGATACGTTCTTTTCTTAGGTTTCTTGTAATATTTTCCATTTCGTTAATTTCTATTAGTTACCTCTTTGGTTTAATTCCGTCATCAATCTGGCAATTGTTCTACGCATCTTACGGATTTCCATCGGATTTTCCAAGGGTGATACGGCATGACTTAATTTTAAGCTGTCGTATTTCTTTTTCATATCAGCCAATCGTTCTTGTAACTCGGCTGTTTCCATATTTCTAATTTCAGACATTTTCATCT
>JALVEJ010000152.1 GCA_027031025.1 Flavobacteriales bacterium
GTTGTTGACAAAACGTTTGTTGCTCAATTTCTTTTGAACACTTTGTAAAAAGCCCTTGGTATAAGTTAGTTCTTTTTGGAGTTTTTGGATTTCTTCCTCAGGATTAACTAAGCCTTCAAGCGGTACGAAATATTCGTTAAAGTCCACTCTAAACGATGCGGCATTGTCCGGCGTCTGCGATACTTTTTCTATTTTCTGAACATTTGCCAATTTCTTGATAATTGGCAATAATTGTTTGTTAATATCTTGTTTCTCAATATATTGCAAACTTAAAACTTCTTTTTGCGGAATATTTTTTTCTTTTCTGATTTTTCTGATGCCCGATACCACTTCTTGTATATGTCCGGCTTGTTTAAGAAAATCGACATCAAAACCGGTTTGTTCAGGATAGCTGGCTACAATCAAAGCATCTTCGGGTTGTCGAGTTTTGATATGTTGCCAAATTTCTTCGGTTAAGAACGGCATAAACGGATGTAAAACTTTCATATTATTTTCCAAAATGCCGATAGCCTGCTCATAAGTTTTACGGTCTATCTTTTCGCCGTAAGGCGGTTTAATCATTTCTAAAAACCAAGAGCTGTAATCGTCCCAAAGCAATTTGTAAATACGCATCAAAGCATTGGAAATACGGTATTTTGAAAAATCGTCTTCTATGCCGGCAAGCACTTGTTGGAAACGATTTTGATACCAACGGATAGCTGTTTTTGCATAATCGGGTTGGGTTTTTTGCTCATCAACTTCCCATGATTTAACAAGGCGAAAACCATTCCATATTTTATTGGCAAAATTTCGCCCTTGCATCACCAATTCAATATCAAACGGCAGGTCATTTCCTGCAGGTGACGTCAAAAGCATTCCTACGCGAACGGCATCGGCACCGTGTTCTTGCATCATCTTGATTGGGTCGGGTGAATTGCCCAATGATTTGGACATTTTACGCCCGAGTTTGTCGCGGACAATACCAGTCAAATAAACATTTTCAAAAGGTTTTTGTCCGGCAAATTCATAGCTGGCAATGATCATCCGAGCAACCCAAAAGAACAAAATTTCGGGCGCCGTTACCAAATCGTTTGTCGGATAATAATATTTAAAATCTTTGTTGTCCGGATGACGGATGCCGTCAAACACGCTCATTGGCCAAAGCCATGATGAAAACCAAGTGTCCAAAGCATCTTCGTCTTGCTTTAAGTCGGTTAATTGTAATTGGGCATTACCTGACTTTTGACGGGCAAGTTCCAAAGCTTTTTCCGGCGTTTCAGCAACAACAAAATCTTCTTCTCCTTCACCGAAATAATAAGCCGGAATACGGTGTCCCCACCATAATTGTCTAGAAATATTCCAGTCGCGGACATTTTCCATCCAATGAAAATATGTGTTTTCAAATTTTTTAGGAATTAATTTGACTTCACCGTTTTTAACCGCATCAATAGCCGGTTGTGCCAATTCTTTCATTTTTAAAAACCATTGACGCGACAACCGGGGTTCAATAACGGCATTGGTGCGTTCACTGCGCCCGACACGGTGCAAGTGTTTTTCTATTTTTTCTAAAAAACCTTTTTGCTTCAATTCTTCTACTATCTCTTTTTTAACAACATCCCGATCCTTGCCTTCGTAATGTAACCCGTATGCGTTGAGCGTTGCATCTTCATTAAAAATATCGATGATGTACAAGTTGTGTCGTTCGCCTATTTCTTTATCATTCGGGTCGTGAGCCGGAGTAATTTTCAAAGCGCCCGTTCCAAATTCCGGATCGACATAATCATCGGCAATGATAGGAATTTCTCTATTGGCAATAGGAACAATGGCTTTTTTACCAATAAATTTTTGATATTTTTTTTTTTCGGGACTGACGGCTATGGCTGTATCGCCCAGGATAGTTTCGGGGCGGGTGGTAGCTATTTGGATATAAGCATCTTTTTCGCCGGCAATGGGATAATTAATATAATATAAATAGCCTTGTTCGTCGGTATAATTGACTTCTTCGTCGGAAATAGTGGTTTTGGCTACCGGATCCCAATTCACCATCCGAAAACCACGATAAATTTTGCCTTTGTTGTATAAATCGACAAAAACTTTGGTAACGCTTTCCGACATGTCGTCATCCAAAGTGAATTTAGTGCGGTCCCAATCGCAAGAAGCACCTAGTTTTTTAAGCTGTTCAAGTATGATACCGCCGTGTTTGTGTGTCCAATCCCAAGCATGTTTTAGAAATTCGTCACGCGTTAAATCATCTTTTTCTATGCCTTGTTCTTTTAGTTTTGCAACAACTTTGGCTTCGGTAGCTATGGAAGCGTGGTCGGTACCCGGCACCCAACAAGCATTTTTGCCCAGCATACGCGCGCGTCTGATAAGAACATCTTGTAGGGTGTTATTGAGCATGTGTCCCATGTGTAAAACACCGGTAACATTAGGCGGAGGTATTACAATTGTATAAGGTTCTCTGTCATCGGGTTCCGAATGAAAATAGCGGTGTTTCATCCAGTAATCATACCATTTATCTTCTACTTGACTAGGATCATATTTGGTGGGAATGCTCATATTGTGATGTATTTTTGTCAATTAAATTAATTAAGCTACAAAAATACAATTATTCTTTTATATGAAACTTTTTGAAGTTTCTTATTTGATTGAAAATATAATAAAAAAAAAATCTACCTAAAACCATTGAAAAACAATCATGATGAGCTTGTTTTTTTGAACTGACATGGTTTTTTACAAAACATTCAAAACCTGTTCTTTAATCTTTTCCAATTCGTCTTTCATTTGCACCACTTTACGTTGAATTTGACTGTCGTTGGCTTTGGAACCGATGGTATTGATTTCACGCCCGATTTCTTGTGAGATAAAGCCCAGTTTTTTACCTTTCATCTCGTCGGGTTTTTGCAATTCTTTTTCAAAATATTGCAAGTGGTTTTTCAGGCGGACTTTTTCTTCGTTGATGTCTAATTTTTCGAGATAGTAAATCAGTTCTTGTTCAAACCGGTTT
>JALVEJ010000153.1 GCA_027031025.1 Flavobacteriales bacterium
ATGCTCGCGAACCTCTGGAGCCAAACGAGCTACTTGATTACGCAAGACATAGGCTTTCTGAACTACACCTTTTGGAAAAATAACACGTTTGTCAATGACATGATCACGTTGCTTAACAGCACCCCAAAGCTGAGTTAAATTACGTACAGGTACGTTGTCTACTACTTCAGCGAATGCATCAACAATACCATTATGGTCATGAACATCTTTGTAAATCAAGTCAATGATTCGACGAGCAAAAATACCTGGACGAGTTTTCAATAGTTCAATAGCAGTTTGAATATCGTTTACTGCAAAAGCTGCCTCAACTTTAAAATTAAAGGTTTCGATTTTTTCGTTTTCGCGAAGTTTCTTTGCAATTTTATAAAGACGATGGCTATATTCGCCAACATGAAGATTATGGAAAAGTCTAACCCATTTCTTCTTATGTGTAACAAAATCTTCTTCTTTTGCTACTCTCTCAAGATCACGAATTAGAAGTTTGCGAACTTTACGTGGCAAAGATTTAAATTTTGTGTTTTCTGATAATGAGATGTCTCCACAACTAAGATAAGTAGCAACTCGCAAAACATCATTGGTATCTTTAATAAGACGACTATCCCATTTATTATTCTCTAGGAAAATACCAGCCACGAGACAAAGATTTTCCTTAAAAGGAATAGATTCTGGTATTTCATAAGTTTGTCTTTCTTCAATAAACCATTTGATCGTTTGTTTACTAAATTCTGAGATTGAATCTGCAGATGAAAGAATTTGAGAAAATACCTTGTCTAAATCACTTTCTTCAACCAACGTTAAAGTTCTGAAATTAACATTTTCAAAAGCAACTGGTCTTTTGTTTACTTTAAATTTAGGCATATCCTTACCAAAACTTTGGTAATGTCGGAGAGCATTTGACATAAGTTCTGCTTCATCCATCAACATTACTTGTTCTGGAAAATTAGGATAAAAGAGTTTATGAACGACGTGCGAGCCCACTAGTTCTTTGAGGACTGGAATAACTTCATTGTGTAGAGTCGAAATATCATCGCGAGAAAGCTGACTAAGTGCATCACTTAATTTTTCGTCTGGCATAAAACCAAGAGCCATCATGTTCGAAACGAAGGCCATACTGTAACCAGGAATTGCATCTGAACGATTCTCTGGTACTACAATGCCATTAAGGAACTTGATTGCGATTTTTTGTTTCATTTTCGACCTAAAAATTAGGTGGTGGAAAGCGGACGGACTAGTCTTTGCATATGTCCAAGTTAGAAGGAAGTCACATCCATAGCCACCATAAACTTTATATTATTAACTATATAGTAAAATAAAAATTATGTCAACTTATTTTATTGCTGATTCAGCCAAAAAATCATTGAGTGTACCATCTCTATATTTCATTTTAATTATTAACTCTAAATCATCAGCAGTAATAGGTGAAGTTGTCCGGACTAAACAAACATGTGGATACATATCTGCATTAAATCGAATTCTAAGATCAAATTGATTGTAAGTTGACGTATCTTCAGCAAGCTCTTCTTTATAAATTCTCTCGTCGAGCTTAGATAACATTTTCATTTGACTGTTTGTTATGCCAGCAGGCATTTTTAATTCATAAAAAGAATCAATTCGAGGTTCTTCATTATCAAATGGTCGATGACGAACGAGAAAAATATATCTATGATGATTTAATTCAGGTCTTGTTGATGTCTCAGACATGAGGCACATTCTCCGCAGTTTTTTGTATGGCCAGATTCACACCAATAAATTAGGTTTAAAATTTGTTCTCCGTATTCGAAATTTTTAATTATATCAATCATATTCTTTTTTGTATGCCATTCAAACGGAAATACTAAAGGAACATTTTTTCCGTCGCTTGTTAAATTATGAATCGAACTCCAAAATTTGTGCATTTCGGTTTTATAATGCCAAGCATCATCTTGACGAATATATGCCAAATTAACACTCGAATGAATTTCGGGATTTGCAATAAAAGAAGCGGCAGTAAGCCACAATGCCGGTTGTGAATAAATAGATTTAGATATGTTAATTTGTTCGTATCCAAAACTATGACATGTTTTTATTTTTCCTTTAAGGTTGGAATCGTTGAGAATAGATTTCATTTTTAAGATTGACTTTTTTTCATAATATTGCTGAAATCTATTATTTTCGAGATTGACATAAAGTAAATCAATATCTGATTTGGAAAGTAAATCAATAACCAGGGCAGTGCTATCAGTACCACCTGACCATAAGACCAATGGAAGTTTATTGATCATTTGAAAAATAATCCTCAAACATATCAATAAAAATAGGAAGGGATGCAATTAGTATTACCAAAGTTAAAATAAATGCAATCATTTTCCGTTACCTTCTTGAAAAATGGGAGCCTGGACGGGATTCGAACCCGCACGTAACGATTCACTAAGTCGCCGGGTACAGCCCGTTACCACCTACCCGGTGAAGGTAACAAACACCACCTATGGCAGTGCTAGTGTCGTTACAGGCTGACTTTTAGTGTCGCCCCCGGTTACCAATTACGGCACCAGACTCATTGAAACTAAACTTTAACCCATTTCCTTTTGTTTGTCAAGTTCAAAACTGATATTGTGGTGTACTTTCGCCTTGATAAAATTCTGACAGTACTATAATATAAACACGTTCGGGGTGTTCATAAACCTTATCACCTACACAATGGCTAGGATACCACTTTGCGTTTTTTAGTTGTTCAGGTGTAAGTTCTCTAATTTCACGACGAAGGCATTGAAGTGATTTTTCATTGATCACTTCAATATCTTCCATAAGACGAACCTTCAACTTGAAACCGTTATAATTGATCTTGAATGACTTTTTCATCATTTCATACCTTGCAGCACATCGATCAGTTTCTTTGCAGTATCAAAATCTTCGCATTCAACGCAAAATGCGATAGTGTCTTTGATACATTCCTTGATTTTTTCATGATTGATGATGGGATCATCAATCACTTTGAAACCAGC
>JALVEJ010000154.1 GCA_027031025.1 Flavobacteriales bacterium
AGTTCCCGTCTTGCTTTATTTCATATCCTCTGCCAAGGGTAATATGGCCTCTCTCTAAAATACCTGTTTTCATCTTCCACCTCTCAAAAGTCCAAATATTCTGGAAGGGTCTTCTTCTTTTTGCATTCTGGTAAGTGCCAGATTTAGTGTTTTGCTGTCCTTGACTGCGTTTTCTATTAAGAGTTTCTTTAAAATAGATTTTTCAACAGCTATACCTTTTCTTTCCATAGCTTTTACATAGTTTTCCACTGCATTGGATATTAGATGATATGTTTCTGTTCCTCTAATATGGCTTTCTACATCCTTTAGAGAGTAAGAGATATTTGCAGTAGCTTTAGCTGTATATCCTAAAATACTGGTCTGGGTAAATACAGGGACACCTCCACAGTAAAGCTCTGGCATAGCTTTAGTCTGCGATAAATCCAGAAGACATGAACCACATTTAATTCTTTCGTAACTTCCAACCAGAATACATCTATTAGAAAGTCTAAAAGGCACTCTTTTGTATAAAAATGGATTTATATTCCTTGCTATGTAATTAGATATTTCCTCAAAATCAGACTGACCTAATATCTCTCCAGTGTATAGAGGAATTTTTCCTTTTATTTGCATAGCAACATTTATCAATGCAGTCATATATCTCAAAATTTCAACTGTATTTATCTCTTTTACAGAGCTTTGAGCTTTAGCTCTGGCATTTAGATACTCAAGGGTTGTAAGATTTACAAAATCTCCATCAGATATAGGGATGGTATAAAAATCATTTACAGTTTTCTGGAAAATCTCAGGGTGATATTTCAAAAGAGAGTTGAAAACAAGAGATGGTATGCTTATCTCTAAGGTAATACCTTTACTGTTTAACAATTCCAGAGCTTTTTGGAATTCTTTTCTCTCGGTTTCCCTTAAACCTCTTTCTGATTTGTAGGTTCTTCCTGAACCTCTCTCTGTTGCTTTTTCATGGGTCTTTCTTTTTTGTTTTGATTTGTCTATTTCTTTCTTTTTGTTAATCTCACTACCCTGGTTAGTCTGTATGTTTGGAGTTTCAACACCAAAAACTGCAACAGATAAAGTTAAAATAAGAGAAAGGATTTTAATCATTTTTATCCTCCGTTATTAAGAAAATGTTCATAGCTAAGAGAAGCAGATAATATGGTTCTTTAAATGAATAGCTAAACATCAGAACTGCTGATGTGTATATAAGTATTAAAACAGCTGTTTTCTTTATATCTATCTTTATTCTGGTTTTGCTCTGTATTTCAGGTGGTAATCTATCTAAAACAGTATCTATAAGCTCATTTTTGTTTTTAAAGACAAGAATATCCTCATAAGATAAAGGTTTCTCTATTTCCTCATACTCATCTTCCTTTGAATAATGCAAAATAACAACTTCCACAAAACCAAGTAAAGAAAACACTAAAAGTCCCAAAAGGTTTTTATCCAGCAGAAAAAGTGCTGAGGTTATATAAAAAACCAGAGATTGCCTATTTATCATGTCTCCATCTCCATATTTTGTGTTAACAGCTCAACTTTTGATAGTTTTCTACTTTCTATTTCTTGCTGGGACATAACTTTATCTGCCTTTAGCTTAATTACAGAGAAAGGGTGAACCTTACCGTTTGGTAGCTTCACATTAACCTGAGTAATTCTTTCCTCTGTATAACCTTTTTCTATGAGCTCATCTATTACTTTATCCTCGTGAACTGGCTGTCCAATATGTTCTGATATTTGTCGTATAAGCTTTTCCTTGTGCAATGCTGGATTAACAACTAAAAAATAATCTCCTGTATAAAACCAGAAGTTTGTAGATACCCTTGTCCACTGCTTGAAAAAATCAACATACATACTTGCTAAATCAACATTTATTGTTTCTTGTGCTTCTTGAGTTTCCACAAACGGTTCATTCCTTTCCTCTGCAACGCTCATACCGTCTGCCTTCCTCAAAATGTGCAAAATGGGATTGTTGAGCATAATTTTGTAGTGCTCTAAATGAATAGCTTCAAGCATCATTGTGATAAATTGAAAGTCATAAAGGAAGCTCTCGTAATATTTCTTTCCTGCTCTTTCCAGAAATATTCCAAATACCATTCCAGATAGGTGGGTAGAGTTTATGTAGTTAATGCTGGTGTTTCCCTTCTCCCTAATGAAGCTGTCCTGAACATCCTTTAAAGAAGTTATAAAAGGCACATAATAGTAAGCAGTTTCAACCTGATAAACGGCTATTTTACCTATATCATGTAAAAGACCTGTTAGAGCAAGATGAAATATAAATTTTTCCTTTCGTGTTTGATAAGCTCCTGTTTTCTCATTTTCAAATCTGGGTAGGTATTCATTCTCATTTTCAAGGAATATATCAAGCATTCTATTTGCAACATCCACAGAGTGCTGGAACAACCCATCTTCTCCAGTATGGTGGTGGTCTTTACTTGCTTTATATCCGTAAGTAATATTTTCAAGCTCCTTAATAAAAGGTTCTAAATACTCATACAACCTTCCAAGTTTAATTTTTAGCTGAAGCATTTTTAAGCTCCTCTATAAAAGGCTTTAGTCTCATTAGAGATAGTCTGTATTGGATAACTCTTCTCTTATCAAGTTTCTTTATGATTTCATCAAGAACCTTCTCATCAGCTCCAAGAAGCTGGACAGCATACCTTTTTAAAGCTCTTATCTCTCCCTTTGTAGCCACATTTCTTTCAACTTTGTTTTCTTTTATGATTTTGCAGACAGAATTTGCAGAAACATTTACCTGATGGGCTATCTCAACAGAAGACAATCCCTGTTTATACAGCTCTATAATTTTTTCTCTCACCTCATCTGTAATCTTTTTCCTTGCCATCTTTGTCCTCCTTGAGTTTTATGCTTAAGAGTTTTTCATAGTAATGAAGCGAAGGCTTTATCTGTTTGTATGTCTTAAGTGTCAGGAACATTCCTTTTATCTGTTTATCAGAAAGAGAGAAAAGTTTACTTTTAAG
>JALVEJ010000155.1 GCA_027031025.1 Flavobacteriales bacterium
CAAAGTTCAAAAATACGCTTTATTGACTGTTAATATGGTTGCCGGCATTTCCGGATTTCTTTTACTTTTGGTTTTGTCACCGGTATTTTCAATGGTATCAGAAGAGGTTGGCAAATACTTGTCGGGACAGACTTACCGGTTTTCACCCGTACAACTGTTTAAAGATGTTGTGCGCGGGGTCAAAATCAGTTTGCGTAATATGTTTTATCAATATATTTCTATTGCTGTAATTTCTATCGGACTGTATTTTTTACCTGAAAAGAAGTTGATTCATTTGTTAGGCAATGTTTTAATCGGTTTGATTACGAGCTATTTTTATGGTTTTTCCATACTCGACTATGCTATGGAAAATTACAGGATGTCTTACAAAGCTTCAGTACAATTTGTACATCGACATACCGGCTTAGTTATAGGATTAGGGTTGGTTTATTACTTGATGATCAGTTTAAATGTTTTACTTGAAGGCAAGTTGATTTCACCGCATTTATCTGTTTATTGGTCGGCGTTTTCAGAAGCTTTTATAGCATTTATCGGTGTTATATCAGCTAGTATTTTGATGTCGAAATACAAACAAAATGAAGCAACATTGCAAGGCAATGCCGCTTCGTAAACAGAACAATAAACAATCTACTCCACATTAAACACAATAGGCAAGGTATAAGTGACATTTACAGCACGGTCACGTTGTTTGCCCGGTTGCATTTTGGGCAATTTTTTGATGACGCGTCGGGCTTCTTTTTCCAAATCTTTATATTTTGAGCGTGTTTTGATGTCGGTAATTTGTCCGTTTTTGTCAATGGTAAACATTGTAATAATACGTACCCGCTCACCCGACAAACCCAAATCTTCGGCAATACCGGCATTGAAATGTTGGCTGACAAACCGCCCTATTTTTTCGTTCAAACACTTTTTAAGTTGCTCGTTATTGCCTTTACAGCCGGGGAACGTTGGTACCCGTTCAACCAAAGTCCAAATTACGGGAACATCAGGCTCGTCATAATCATCATCAGTATCAATAGAATCAAGAGCAATTATTTTATGATTATCCGGATCGGTTGGTAATAAAATATCTTCCGCTTTTTTAGATTCGTCTTTAATAATTTTCAGCTCTTGTTTTATAATCCGCGGTTTGCGTTTTTGTGGTTTGGGCTTCATTTCTTCAATCTTTATGACTTTGGTTTCATCGATATTTGCTTTTGCCATATCAATTGTATCCAAATCAATTTTGGGCACTTCGGTTTTCATATTAATCGCTATTAAAGCGACAAACAAACTAACCACCAAGCCAATCAGCATAAAGGTGTTGGTGTAACGATTCAAATCTGCTTTTTTGTTTTTTTTCGGTTTCATGATATATTAATTTAATGGTTAATCGGTGATATGGTTATTTGATGTCGGGGCTTCGATACAGCACTCCTTCGTCGTGCTACTCAGCCACCTTTGCCTCTGCGTTTCTTGCTACTTGTTACTTGACACTCGTAACTAATCATACACAAACCTATTACCATTGTCGGAATGATTTTTGTATATACTTTGTAAAGCCGTTGTAAAATCCTTGAAAAATCTTAAATTACTGATTAATAGACGATTAATATTTGAAAGAATCTACCCACATATTATTTGAGCGCTTAAAAGAAGCGGTAGCCCGGACTTTTTTAAAAGAAAATCCGGCTACTTCTACGGATTATAAGCAATGGAAAGGCGATGATATCGCCCGCTTTCAAGAAGATTTGTTGCAAAAAGTAAAAGGACGAGTAAGTGAAAAGTGGTTTTATACCTATTTTAAAAATACTTCGGATAAATTACCACGTATTGATATGCTCAATCTGTTGTCGGCTTATGCCGGTTATAAAAATTGGGCGGATTTTAAACAAAAACACACCGAAATAAGTTCGCAACAAGTCAATCAGAAGATTCACTTTTTACCGGTTATCATCTTGGGAATAGGCATTTTAGCTGCAATCTCAAGTTTTTATTTGTTGCGTCCGACCAATAAACATGTTCGTTTTTGTATTAATAACTTACTTAACGATAATGATGAGCAAATCCACATCAGCTGGATTTTACCGGATGAGTCTGAAAAGAAATTGACTTTAAATGACCATTGTGTTGAATTGCATACCGGTTTAAATGAAATTCAACTGCGAATTACATCGCCTTATTTTGTTGACAAACTGATTAAACGCAAAATTCCTTCGTCGGATTATACCGAACAGATTGAGTTACGCCCCGATTTGATTGCCTTACTTTTACAACATTATTCGCAAACAGATACCAATAATTGGCAAAAACGACGGGAAAGATTGCAACAATTTATTGCCGACAGTGCTATGATTTTTCAACAATTACCCCAAAAGGAAGGTATAGAACTATTTGATAAACAGGATTTTATAAACCAACTCTGCATTCCGACCGGATGGTTGAAAAATATGGAAATATTAGAAATTACTTATCATAACGCTAAAGTAGTTAAACTGCGATTTCGTATTAAAACAGACCAATGAAAAAATTGATTTACATAGTATTCTTTTTGAGTATTGCCTGTGGTGGCGGCAAAGGCGGTATAAATGTATCGCAAAAGTCCGGTGAAAATCAAATTGTGAAACAACATTTTGAGAAAAAAATATTGCCGGTAAAACCGGCCGTTGCTCATACAAAAGATTCGTTAACGCAAGATAATTTTAATGAATTAGCCCGACAAAAAACGCTACAATTTTTTGATATGATTAATTTGACTAAACAAAGCAAAGCATCATCCAAAGATTTTATTAATTTTACGACAGACAATGCCAAAAAGCTATGGTTAAAACCTGAAAATGCCAAGCAATTTTTGCAACAGCCGACCATACAAAAAGCGGATAGTCTTAAATTATTAGCTTTGACATTTCAAAAGTTTCAAGCGCAACAACCTGATGAACTGCTGGCTACTTACCGGTTGCGATATAAAATTTTCAG
>JALVEJ010000156.1 GCA_027031025.1 Flavobacteriales bacterium
CTTCGGCTTTGATCGCTTCTGCTGCACGTGCAACAAAATCTACCTTTTTGTCATCGAGACCCTTGCCTGCTGTTACAAGGCAATATCCAAGTGCGCCATAAGATTTTGCCTGCTTCGCCTCCTCGACAATACGGGGTATCGCTTTGTATGTGTAACGCTCGATATCGGCATGGTAGCGTACACTTTGGGTACAAAACTTGCAATCCTCCAAACAAGTGCCGCTAAGGATGTTATTGATAGCACACAAAAAGATCTCTTTACGTTCCGGCATCTTTGGTCCTCTCTATATTGATCGCAAGCAAAACCATTATACCCGATCCCTTTACGCTTTCTCTTTATGCTTACATTTGAAACATTCGTACCTGTCACTGCTTTTAAGATGTTTGATCCCCATGAGATAGCCACATTCGGAGCACTTTTTATCAACCGGTTCAAAGTTGGCAACAAATTTACATTTTGGATAGTTGGTGCAGCCAAAGAACTTGCCGCGTCTACCCTCTCTCTCCTGCAGTTCACCGCCGCACTCCGGGCATGGTACATCAAGTTTTTTCGCAGGTTCAAGTGATTTGGCATTTTTACATTTTGGGAATGCTGAACAGGCAAGAAACTTGCCGCGTCTAGAGTTTTTTATCACCATCGCTGCACCGCACTTTTCACACTTCTCATCGGTCTCTTCAGGCTGTTCCGGTTCACTACCGTCACTGTTTTTGGTATATTTGCACTTGGGAAAGTTGGAACAGGCGATAAACTCTCCGTAGCGCCCTTTTCTCAGTAGTAGATCAAAACCGCATTTTGGGCAGCGCTCCCCGGTCGGGATCGCGACTTTGAGACTCTTGATGCTTTTTTTGCCCTCGTCGATCTTTTGCATAAAAGGCGTATAGAACTCTTTGAGAATCTTCTGCCAATTCTCCTCTCCGCTTGCGACTTTGTCAAGGGTCTCCTCCATGCTTGCAGTAAAGTTACTATCAACAATCTCCGGGAAGTGCTTCTCAAGCATCTCTATGACAGTAAAAGCGATCTCTGTCGGATGGATACGCTTTTTGATCAGTTCTATATATTTACGCTGCTGCAGTATCGTGATAGTCGGCGCATAGGTACTCGGACGTCCGATACCGAGACTTTCGAGTTTTTTTATCAGGCTGGCTTCATTGTAGCGTGCCGGCGGCTCAGTGAAGTGCTGCTGAGCGTTGACTTCATCAAGTGTAACTATCTGCCCCTGTTTAAGATCTGGCAGAAGCTTATCCTTCTCGCTGTAGCCTGTAACCCTATAAAAGCCCTCAAAGAGCAACCTCTTCCCACTGGCTTTGAAGGTACTCTTCTCTCCTTGAAAAAAGATACTTTGTGATTCAAGCTCCGCTTCGGTCATCTGACAGGCTAGAAAGCGGTTGTAGATAAGTCGGTAGAGTTTAAGCTCATCTACGCTCAGGTAGTCTGCCGCCTTCTTGACATCAAAGTCAATCATCGTTGGACGGATTGCTTCATGCGCCTCCTGCGCCCCTTTGGATTTGGTCGCATAGTTTTTCGGTTTGCTTGGCAGATACTTTTCACCGTAGTTTGCTTTGATGTAGTCTCTGGCTGCACCAACAGCCTCTTTGGCAAGGTTGAGCGAGTCGGTACGCATATAGGTGATGACACCCATCACCCCCTGATCGGTCTTGACACCTTCGTAGAGTTTCTGGGCGACCATCATCGTCTTTTTGGGAGAGAATCCCAGTTGTGTAGAGGCGGCCTGCTGGAGTGTAGAGGTCATGAAAGGCGGGGGGGTCTTGGTCTTGCGCCTACTCTTTTCAATGGCACTGACCCTGAAGGATTCGCCTTTGGCTGATGCGACGATCTCTGCCGCGTCCGCTTCTGTCTTGATGGTCATCTTGTCGATCTTTACACCGTTATAGTCATAAATACTCGCATCTATACTTCTCTCGAAGAGTGCATTGATCGACCAAAACTCTTCGGGTTTAAAGGCCTTGATCTCGCGCTCTTTGTCTACGACAAGTTTGAGGGTAGCACTCTGCACACGTCCGGCACTCAGCCCCTTTTGTATCTTATTGGAAAGAAGCGGAGAGAGCTTGTAGCCTACAATGCGATCAAGCAGACGGCGTGTCTGCTGTGCATCGACGGAGTCCATATCGATCTTTCGTGGGTTCTCGAGGGCATGCTTGATTGCAGATTTGGTGATCTCATGAAAAACAATACGCGGAAGCTCAGTGGGTTTTTTGCCAATCGCTTTGGCAATATGGTACCCTATTGCCTCTCCCTCTCGATCCTCATCGGTTGCGATATAGACAGTCTCTGCCTCTTTAGCGAGTTTTTTAAGCTCTTTGACTGTGGAGTTGGCATCACGAGGAACAGCATATTGTGGCACGAGATCTCCTGTCTCCTCATCGATCGTAATGCCAAATGTGCTTTTGGGAAGGTCTCGAATATGTCCTTTGGAAGCAATCACTTTGTACTCTTTCCCAAGGAAACTTGTAATAGTTCTTGCTTTGGCCGGTGATTCGACAATGATCAGATTTTTCATAGCATTCTTACTTTATTATAATTAAAATTTTTGGCATTGTAACACATTTGTGACTAAATCCAAAATGTCAGATTTGATTGTTACGATATTTCAAAAGAACATATACCCAATCAGATAATAGCACAGATCAATAGCTTACAAGATGCAAAATAGTAGCTACGCATGATCATCATACCCACACAATTGAATCTACAATTCAAAATAAAATGATCATCGGGTGGAGTATTATTCTTTTAGAGGCGTTAGCAGATAAATACTATTCTAAAACTAGAGTTTACTATACACAGCGTGTAGTTAATGAAGATCAATAAAAACGATCATATCCACAGGCATGGCACAAACGTGCCATACTACTTATTATAGGCTAAAACGATAAAGCATCCCTGCAGTACCGATATTCAAGTCGGTATTGTAGGTGCCTTCG
>JALVEJ010000157.1 GCA_027031025.1 Flavobacteriales bacterium
TGACTACGCAAAAAATTGATTTTGATTATATATTTTTTGCGACCAGTTCCGGCGGCACGCAAGCCGGAATGATGATCGGACAAAAATTGCATCATATCAATGCGCAACTTATGCCGGTTTTGATTGATAAAACCTCGGACTTTCAAGTCCCGCTTCAACAAAAAATCTATGATATCATTGCCGAATTTAATGAAATCAGTCCGCAATATATTGACATAACATTAGATTTAATTCCGGTAATCGATACTTATAACCAAGCCGGTTACGGTATGCTAACTAAACACGAACGGCGTGCCATTCAATTACTGGCACAAACCGAAGGCATACTTCTAGACCCGGTGTATACCGGCAGAGCTTTTTACGGCATGCTCGATATGTTAGAACGTCGACTAATTCCAAAAAATGCAAATATTTTGTTTTGGCATACCGGCGGCATACCGGCATTATGTGCTTATGCAGACTCCTTAAAAACACAGAAGCATGCATAAAATACCCGTTTACTTGATGCCGGGTTTAGGTGCAGGCAATAAAATATTTACACATTTAAAATTGCCTGAAATATATGAAGTCCATTATTTGCAGTGGCTACTTCCTTACCAAAACGAAACGCTGCAAGATTACAGCCGGAGACTTTGCAGGCAAATTAATGAAGAAAATCCTATTTTAATCGGCGTATCATTTGGTGGTATTGTCATCCAAGAAATTGCCAAACAAATATCTGTAAAACAACTGGTTATCATTTCAAGCATTAAACATCATCAAGAGATGAAACCTTTGTTTAAGCTTGCCCGAAACACTAAATTATATAAACTGTTACCGGTATCACTTCTCAAAAAAAGACAACTGTTGCAAAAATTGGTTTTACCGCGCCCAATTCAAAAAAAATTACGGCTTTATCAAAGATTTTTAGAGCTAGATGACACCCAATATATCCGTTGGTCGATTGAAAAAATCTTAACCTGGCAACAAAACCGCTTGCCTGAAAATTTGGTTCATATCGTCGGTGAAAAAGACCGGGTATTTCCACCTCAATATATCAACTATCCTAAAATAATTGTGCCGGAGGGGCGGCATGAAATGATAATCTTTAAAGTCAAATGGTTTAATCGACATTTACCGGAAATTTTAGCAAAATAAAATTGTATTAGAAAATTACTTAATCGGATGAAATATGCAGTTTATCAAATGATATGCGTCTTTCATAAAACGGGTATTGTATGAAATAGCAAAACAACTGATATTTGTATCAAATAATTGCAATATGTTTTCGCAATTGTTAACCTAAAATTCTCATAATAGTTAGCATTTATTTTGTGTTGTTTGAAAGCTGTTCATATTCAATAGGGTATGAGCAGCTTTTTTATGGACATTGCCAAACCCATTGCGCCACCGGATAAGATTTTTTGCGATAAGAATAGTGCCACCATTCACTTGTAATAGGTTCTAAATCATATTTTTGCATCAGTTTTTTTAAAAACAAACGATTTTTTATGACCGTATCAGGCAATTGATTATAGTTGTGATAAGCTTTTTTGCCAAAATAATCATAAGCTGTCCCCATATCCAGTTCTTTTCCTTGGGCATCTACAATTGTCAAATCTACCGCTAAACCGCGATTGTGCATTGAGCCTTTTTTAGGATCGGCTACATATCTGGGGTCGGGACGTATAGCCCAAAGTTTTTTTTGAACACTGCAGGGTCGATAACAATCAAACAACTTTAAACGCAAGTGTTTTTTTCGCAATTCTTTTTGAATGTTTAACAAGGATTCTGCAACCACTCGACGCACATAACATTTGCCGCAAGGATACATTTTTTTATGCACAAAGTTTCGGGTTGTGGCATAGCGAATATCATATATGAAACTACTATCCAAACTGTGCAATTCCACAAAATCGGAATCTTGGGGTTGAGGTATAGTTTTTTGGACCGGCTTTGGCGCGGGTTTTTTATGCTTTTTTTCGAGATGCGTTTCACGACAAGCCGATAGACTTATCAATAGAATGAAAAAATAATATGTTGATTTTTGTTTAATGGTCAGATTAATTTTAAAAATTGCAATCTGTAAAGAGATCGCTCCTACGAACGCAACGAACTGTCAACTTTCAATTAAATACTATCCGTTTCAATAAAAACATATTTAATTTTTGGGTTACCGGTCGTAATTTTTTCTTTAATTTCTTTAACAATGGGCTCTATTTGTTTGACGGTTAAATCATCTTTAAAGTTGATGTTTGCACCGAGCAAAATTTCATCAGGTCCCAAATGCATGGTTTTGATGTTACCAAATCCTTCTAATTGCGGATATTGGGTTAAAATATTTCTAATAGCTTCTATCTCGGATTCAATTGCCGATTCACCAATTAATAAATGTTTGGTTTCAACAGCCATAAACAATGAAACTGCCGTTAATAAAATACCAATAAATATGGAAGCCCAAGCATCAAACACCGGATTATTAAAATAATAGGTTAAAGTAATTCCTATCAAAGCAATCAATAAACCGATAACCGCTGCGCCATTTTCAATAATTACGGCAACGGTAGCGGCATCTTTACTTTTTGCCATGGCGGTAACAAAACCTTTGGGATAAGATTTTCTAAATTCCTTCCAAGCAACCCAAAGACTACCGCCTTCAAACAACAACGAGCCGATTAAAACACCATAATTCCAATATTTCATTTTCAAAGAAGTATCAAGATGCCCCCCATGTTCTTGCAAATGTTTAATACCTTCATACAAGGCAACACCGCCCCCCAATGCAAATACAAATATAGACACCACAAAACTCCAAAAATAAATTTCTTTACCATGCCCGAACGGATGCAATTTGTCCGGCGCTTTTTTGCTTCTTTTAATACCCCAAAGCAATAAAATACCATTAATCGTATCTATTAATGAATGAATACCCTCTGAAAGCATAGCCGAACTACCGGTAAAAAATGACGCAATGAATTTCATCACGGCTATACCCAAATTGGCTGCCATTGAGGCAAAAATTGCTAACTTAGAACCGCCTGTTGCCATAAAAATAATTTTTGGCTAATTTAACATTTTTTTCGGCAATTATATCCATAAAAACTGATATAAAAACGTATTTTTGCACGATTCAAAATCCGGTTTAACATTTAGCTTTCATCATCTAATTTTTATGCACGACTTACAAATCACATATTGTCACGGCTCTGAAAATTTTTTTTTGAATGTTGATGGCTTAACTTCACAATTTAATTTTAAAGAAGTTGATTATCAACAATTTACAATTGACGCTGTGTCACAATTATCCGGCATTAAAATAGATGGCATACTTTATCTTTTGCCTTCAAAAAAAGCTGATGCCCGGATGCGTATTTTCAATCGCGACGGCTCCGAAGCTGAAATGTGTGGCAATGGTTTTCGTTGTTTGGGAAAAAAATTATGGCAAATTACCGGTAAATCAACCTATCAAATAGAAACCCTCAGCGGTATCTTAAAAGGACAAAAATTACCAGATATGTTTCCACAGGTTGATACTTATAGAGCTTTGTTTCCAAAGGTAAACTTTAACTATAAAGAAAAAGTTATTGATAATCAGATTATTAAAGAGTTGTCACCTGATTTAAAATTTTCAAGTGTTAATATTGGCAACCCGCATTTAATAACCCAAGTAAATGATTTTGACGTCGAAAAATTAATTGAAATCGGAAAAAAAATCAATCACCAATGTCGTTTGTTTCCACAAGGTAATAATTTGAGTTTTTACAAAGTATTATCGGACAACCGCTTATCTGTTCTGACTTATGAACGCGGGGTCGGCCCAACGGCTTCATGTGGCACGGCTATGGCTGCTGTCAGTGTTTTAGCTGCACATCATAAACAAGTAAAAGCCGGACAACAAATAGAAGTTTACAGTCCCGGTGGAATGTTAGTTTGTCAACCTGAAAAAAAAGAAACTTACCAAGTGATGCTTTCCGGAAATGCCACTTTCGAACAACAATTTCAATTAACCTATGATAGTCATAACCGGAAAATTTCAGCCATAAGAAACGTAGAATATTTTCAAGATGAAATTCAAGCATATAATACTTTTAAATCACACATAAAACACACATTAATATTATAATGACAACACAAACAAATATTGAATATCAAAATTTGAGAGTTTTTGAAAGACTATCGGATGCAAGCGGTTGGACACCTCTGGTCAAATTACGTAAAAGCCTCAATGCCTATCCTAATGCCGAAGTTTTTGCCAAAATAGAATTCACCAATCCGATGGGGTCTGTCAAAGATCGCATAGCCCGGTATCTTATCAACAAAGCTATATCCGAAGGCAGCCTTAAACCCGGAGACACTATTATTGAAAATTCATCCGGTAATACGGCAATGGGGTTAGCAATGATGGCTATTGAAAATGATTTAAAATGCAAAATTGTTGTTCGCTCTACAACTGCCAAAGCCAAGCTCGACGCCTTGCGAGCAGTAGGAGCAGATTTGATTTTAGTAGACCCTTCTCTCCCACCCGAACATCCGGATAGTTATAACAAAAAAGTCTATACCATTCTTAAAGACCATCCTGAATATTTCTTTCCCGACCAACACAATAATCCGGACAATAATGAAGCGCATTATTTAACCACCGGACCGGAAATATGGCAACAGATGGAAGGCAAAATAGATTATATCGTTGGCGGTATAGGAACCGGTGGCACTTTGACAGGCGCAGCAAAATTTTTGAAAGAACAAGACCCGTCCATAAAAGTCATAGCGGTTGATCCGGTAGGTTCTGTTTTTTATGACTATTTTAAAACCGGCAAACTCACTGAGCCATCACGTTACTTAATAGAAGGTTTAGGAGATGAAGAACTTATCAACTGTGTTGACTTTGAATATATTGATGATATCATTCAAGTAACCAACGAACAAGCCATCAAATATACCCGTTTGTTAGCCAAACAAGAAGCTATTTTAGCCGGCGGGTCCAGTGGTGCGGCATTATTTGGTGTGTTACATTTACTTAAAACACTTCCTAACAAACAGAATTACAGAATTGTCACTATTTTTCCAGATTCCGGTAACCGGTATTTAAGCACAATATATAATGATGACTGGATACAAGAAATGGGGATTGATTTGAAAGAAGTTTTGGAATAAATGACAAAATTTATTTTTTAAAACAAAAATTATTATACTTTTGTTACTCTAAAATTTTAACCTAAATTAACAAAATTCAACTTAAATATGACAAATATAATTATATTCTTGTTTGTGTTAGGCTATATTGCTATTGCCACGGAACACAAATTACGCTTGGACAAAACTGTTCCGGCTTTATTAACTGCCGCCATTCTTTGGGCATTATTAGCTATCGGTTTCCACGAAGGCTGGTTTTCAATCATTGACCCCGAAGGGCATGTTTACAATTTCCTATCCGGAGGCGAAGAAGCACAAGAAGGTTTTCATAAAACATTGATGCACCATTTAGGTAAAACGGCTGAAATATTGGTGTTTTTGACCGGTGCGATGACTATTGTCGAAATTATAGACTTGCACAGGGGCTTCGAAGTTTTAAAAGAATATGTCAAAACCAATAGTAAACGAAAACTTTTGTGGATTATAGGTGTGCTGGCATTTTTCTTGTCTGCTGTTATTGATAACTTAACAGCGACTATTGTTTTAGTTACTTTGTTGCGTAAATTGGTTAAAGATCGTAATACACGATTATGGTATACCGGTTTAATTGTTATTGCTGCCAATGCCGGTGGTGCTTGGTCGCCTATTGGTGATGTTACGACAACCATGCTTTGGATAGCCAAAAAAGTATCGGCAGCCGGTTTGATAGAACATGTTTTTATTCCATCGGTATTAAACTTTATTATTCCTTTTGGTATTGCATCATTTTTACCGGTTTTTAACGGAAGTGTTAAAGGAGAGGAAGATGAAGAAGGTTTGGAAGAAGTTGAAAAATTGCTCAGTAGTAAAACCATGCTATATTTGGGTTTAGGGATGATTTTATTTGTTCCGGTATTCAAAACGCTTACCCATTTACCACCTTATCTCGGCATGATGTTGTCCTTGGGAATTGTCTGGTTGGTTTCCGAATATATCCATCCGGAAGAAGATTTTACAGAAGAAAGAAAACATTTGTATTCGGCACACAAAGCCCTCTCCCGTATTGAAATGTCCAGTATTTTATTCTTTTTAGGAATTTTATTAGCTGTTGGGGCTTTGGAATCATTGGTTTATGGCTCAATAAACGGTGTCGAGATGGGCTCTCTTAGATATATGGCAGAAGTCTTACAACAAACCTTGCCTAATACTGAAATTGTAGTCATATTGTTAGGTATTTTGTCTGCCATAGTTGATAATGTACCTTTGGTAGCGGCTTCTATGGGCATGTTTGATTATCCGATGGATCATATCATCTGGCATATGATAGCCTACTCTGCCGGAACGGGAGGTAGTATTTTGATTATTGGATCAGCTGCCGGTGTAGCTGCTATGGGTATGGAGAAAATCAACTTTTTCTGGTATATGAAAAAAATCAGTTGGTTAGCATTCCTAGGTTTTTTAGCCGGTTTTTTAGCTTTTTGGATTGAAAAACTTACAGCTTACTAAACACAATATCTGATATTTTATCATAAAAAAAGAGGCTGTCTCAAAAGGGCAGCCTTCTTTTTAGGCTTTGTGCATAAAATTAGAGACTGTCGCTATTGCTTTTAAGACAGCCTCTATAAAATTATCCTTATCCTTCTATTTGTTTATGCTCATCATGATTTTCAACCGGCGGACCGACATATTTAGCATCACCAAAGGCTAATATCGGAAAAAAGATTATAGGTAAAAAGATTAAACCTAAGGCAAATAAAACATCTTTACCAAAACTTTTGGCCAATAAATAATAAAGATAAAATGCAATAACAACACCTACATAAGGAATAATCATCAATAATCCGAACCAACCGGGTTTACCGACAATTTCAGCCAAAACCCAAACATTATAAAACGGGATGATTGATTTCCAACCTTCTTGACCGGCTTTTTCAAAAATTTTCCACATTGATGCTATCATCAATATGACAATTAGAAGTAATATAAAATTCAACATAATTAAGTTATTTTTAGTTATTTGCCTACTCTATTCAGTTTTCGGCTTCCCTGATGTTACAAATTTAATAAAATTTATGGAAATTTAGGAAATTGTTTAAAATTAGGTTTTCTTTTTTCCAAAAACGCATTTTTACCTTCTTGGGCTTCATCCATTAGGTAAAACATCAGCGTAGCATCGCCGGCAAATTCCATTAAGCCGCGTTGTCCGTCCAATTCGGCATTCATGGCGCGTTTAATCATGCGAATTGCCATTGGGCTTTTTTCTTGTATTTTATGGCACCACTCAACCGTCGTATCTTCCAATTCTTCTAGTGGTACCACTTTGTTGACCATACCCATTTGTTCGGCTTCTTTGGCTGTATATTGGTCACATAAAAACCATATTTCACGAGCTTTTTTCTGCCCCACGTGGCGCGCCAAATACGACGAGCCGAAGCCACCGTCAAAACTGCCGACTTTTGGTCCGGTTTGTCCGAAACGCGCATTGTCGCTGGCAATAGTCAAATCACAGACTACGTGTAGCACATGCCCGCCACCGATGGCATAACCGTTGACCATAGCAATAACCGGCTTGGGTATGGAACGGATTTTTTTATGTACATCTAATACATTCAGGCGCGGCACACCGTCTTCGCCAATATAACCGCCTTTACCTTTAACATTTTGGTCGCCACCGCTACAAAAAGCTTTGTCTCCGGCACCGGTCAGTACTACCACGTCAATATCTTGATTACGATGGGCAATTTCCAAAGCATCAAGGATTTCGTCATTGGTTTTAGGACGAAAGGCATTATACACCTGTGGACGATTAATCGTTATTTTTGCAATACCTTCAAAGTATTCAAACAAAATGTCTTCGTATTGTTTAATAGGTTGCCAATTTCTTTTCATATATTTTTTAGTTTATTTGGTTAATCGGTTATTTGTCATTTCTCACCAGATGAAAGTCGGGAGAGAAATCTCATTAAATTACATTAACTTTTAAACTTCCGAGCATAGTCTTTGACTTTTTGGTCGTCTTTACGCGGAATAATCATTAAGGTTGAAGCGGAATCTACCACGATATAATCTTGCAAATCTTTTAAAACGACCTTTTTGCCATTAGTTTTAACTAAATTCCCCTTGCTGTTATCCGCTAACAATTCGCTGTTAATCACTATATTATCTTGATTTGCCGGTTTTAATTGTTCATAAATGGCATTCCAAGCGCCCAAATCATTCCAAACAAAATCCGCCGGTAAGACATATACATTATCGGCTTTTTCCAAGATACCATAGTCTATAGAAATATTTTGTAATTGCGGAAAAACTTCTGCAATAAATTCCGGTTCTTTTTCTGTATTATAGAGTGTGTCGCCTGTTGACATTCTTTGATACATCTCGGGTAAATAGGTTTCAAAGGCTTTTAAGATACTTGCTGTTCGCCAAATGAAAATACCGGCATTCCATAAATAATTACCTTCGTTTAAAAACTTTACAGCCGCTTGTAAATCGGGTTTTTCGGTGAATTTCAGCACCTTTTTTATCGGTTCATCCGTATTCTTATCATACTGGATATAACCGTAACCTGTATTGGGACTATGCGGCACAATACCCAAAGTCATCAAAATATCCCGTTGTGCAGTTGCTTCAAAAGCCGTTTGCACGTTGTTTATAAATTTATCTTCATCAGCGATATAATGGTCAGACGGTGCCACCAGTAAATTGGCTTCCGGATTAAGTTGATGAATCTTTTTTGCCGCATACAAAACAGCCGGTGCGGTATTGCGCATAACCGGTTCTGCAATAATCTGATTATCTGATATTTGCGGTAATTGTCCTCTGATTAAATCCCGATAGCGTTCATTGGTCAAAATATAAATTTGATCAGCCGGTATCAATTTTTGTAAACGCTCAAAAGTCTGTTGGATAAAAGATTTGCCGGTTCCCAACAAATCTAAGAACTGTTTGGGCATTTCAGCCGTACTTTCGGGCCAAAACCGGCTACCGATACCGCCTGCCATGATAATTCCGTATTGGTTGTTCATTTTTTTTATGAATTTTTACAAAAATACAATAAAAAAGCTATGGTTCTATATCGATTTAGGTGGGTAATATATATAATATATCAAATAATCATGTCCCCCGACATTTGTCGGGGTCAAAGACTTTGTTTAATTGTTTTATTATAATAATGTCAGCCCTTCGGGCTTATTTAGTAAACCTCGAAGAGGTGATATATTTATAGATTAAACAATAAAAAACCACCATTGAACACCGAAGGGGTGATATATTTATGGAAAATTTATGACGTTAAAAACATAAACCCCGTAGGGGTGAAATTATAAAAAAAGATAATAACCATGATTATATGATTCTTAAACCTAATTTATTATTTACCCACACAAAACAACATAGACCCAAAGTTATTCATAAATGCGCTTAATTGAAACAAAAAAGCCCGGAACACCACATTCCGGACTTTTTCATTAATCAAAACAAATACACAACTAACTAAAATATTGAGTTGAAAGTTATACTTCGACAGGCTCAGTAATCTACGTTTAAAGTTATTGAGACATACTTTCAACTTTTAACTAATTTTAATACCCGTTAAAAGCATAACGATTATCTTCTCTGACTTTTTTGGCAATGGTGCGACGCAGTTCATTCAAATTGGGCGTATTGTTATACTTAGTAAAACGCTTAACCCCCATCAACATCATGCGCAACTCATCACCTTCAGCTATTGAATAAATGGCTTCTGTGGCTTTAAATTTGATTTTTTCCACGGCATTGAACAAATTCAATTTACTCATGGCGATTTCAGCCTCAAAATTGGCATCGGAATTTTGCATAATTTTCTTTTGTGTTGCCAAAATGGTACTTTCCGCCATGTAAATTTCAATCAAAATGTCGGCAGCGTCTAATACCAATTGTTGCTGACCGCCGAGCTTGTCACCGAATTTTTGCGCACCGGTTCCGGCGATCATCAAAAAGACTTTTTTCAAGCGTTTAACCATATCTAATTCTTCATCCAAAGGATTTTTGAATTCGGGTTTGTCAAAGGACGGAATACCCATCAATTCGCCGGCTACAGCTTTTGCCGGTCCTAACAAATCCAATTGTCCTTTTAAAGCTTTACGAAGTAACATGCTGATAGTCAACAATCTGTTAATCTCATTAGTCCCTTCGTAAATACGGGTAATACGAGCATCACGCCACCAACTTTCCATAGGCATGTCTTCTGAAAATCCCATACCGCCGAAAATTTGCAATCCCTCATCGGACACTACTTGAGTACCGTCCGAAACATAAACTTTTAAGATAGCGGCTTCAATGGCATATTCTTCAAAAGCTTTCTTTTCGGCTGCTTCTTCTGATAAACCTTCGGCTTTGTATTCGGCAATACGGTCACTGATATCTTTGGCTGCTCTATAAATACCGGATTCCGACACATAAGTTTTAGTGGTCATTTCGGCAATTTTTTTCTTAATAGCGCCAAAATTGATAATCGGTTGCCCGAATTGTTTACGCTCATTGGCATAACGAATACTTTCGGTAATGATACGGCGCATGGCATCAACAATACC
>JALVEJ010000158.1 GCA_027031025.1 Flavobacteriales bacterium
AGATAAAGTAGTATTCTTGTTTGTAGCCCAAGACAAGCCGGAAAAAGTGGAAAGCTTTTTAAAGAAAAATGATTGGCATCTTCCGGTTTACTACATGCAAAGCAATCCGCCGGCAATGTTGCAGTCGGGTTCTATCCCTACGACTTTTATTATTGATAAACACGGATATATTGTCGTGAAAAAAACCGGTGCAGCTGATTGGAATAGCGGGCAAGTGCATAAGATACTGAATAAGCTGGTACGATAGAGGAAAGTGCTAAGCGGAATGCGAAAGATTGTGTGTTGATTCGCGAAAGTAAAAATAAATTCCTCAATTTCTCAAATAAAAAGCAGAATTTCGGCATGAAGTACTAAATGAATTTAAACGAACAAAATATTCTGTAAAGCATAACCAATCCTCAATTCCTCAGTTAAAAGCAGTAATATTGTTTGATATACAAAGCCTCAATAAAAAAGCAAAGTAATTTATGAAGTACAATAAATCCTCAATGCCTCAATTAAAAGTAATTGCTTTAATTCCAGCTCGTTACGATTCGCAGCGTTTCCCGGGTAAGCTGATGAAAGATTTAGCCGGTCAAACGGTTATTTTACGCACTTATCAGGCTGCAATCAATTCCGGGTTGTTTGACGAGGTTTATGTAGTTACCGATTCGCAGTTGATTTATGATGAAATAATCAATAACGGAGGGCAAGCTTTTATGAGCACCAAAAAGCACGCTACGGGAACAGACAGAATAGCCGAATTTGCCAAAGATATTGAAGCGGATGTTATCGTCAATATACAAGGTGACGAACCTTTTATTCACCAAAAGTCTTTGCGGGATTTGATTAGGGTTTTTGAAGAAGATATCGGTAACAAAATAGATTTGTCATCTTTGATGATTCGTCTGAAAAACCAAGCAGATTTTCTCAATCCCAACAACGTAAAAGTCGTTGTGGATAAAGATAATTTTGCCTTATATTTTTCGCGTGCGCCTATTCCTTATTCACGAGACAAGGTTTTTGAGACAGCCTATAAACATATCGGTGTCTATGCGTTTCGAAAACCGGTTTTGGAACAAATTGCCCGAATGCCACAAACGGAATTAGAACAAATTGAAAAATTAGAAAATTTACGGTTTTTACAAAACGGATTACGTATCAAAATGATAGAAACAGACCGGTTGAATTTTGGTATTGATACCGAAGAAGATTTGCAAAAAGCGGAATTGTATTTAAAAAAACAAACAAAATGAACAAATGGATTAAAGCCGCCAGATTACGAACATTGCCTTTGTCAGTGGCAGGCATCATTTTAGCGGGTTTTTTAGCGGCTAGCTATCATAAATTTGACAGGCTAATTTTTACCTTGTCCATTTTAACAGCTGTGTTATTTCAAATATTGTCCAATTTTGCCAACGATTACGGCGATGGAATTAAAGGGACGGACAACGACGATAGAATTGGACCGAAACGGGCAATTCAGTCGGGAGAGATTACTCCGGCGCAAATGAAAAAAGCAATGCTAATCACAGGATGTTTGTCTTTTTTATCCGCCTTGGTTTTGGTGACTTACAGTTTTGGATTGAGGCGATTGCCTGAAATTTTACTATATTTGGTTTTGGGTATTGCTGCCATAGTTGCGGCTATCAAATATACCGTTGGCAAAAATGCTTATGGATATTTCGGTTTGGGTGATTTGTTTGTTTTGATTTTTTTTGGTCTGGTTTCCGTTATGGGTGGCACTTATTTATATACAAAAGATTTGGATTGGACGTGGATTTTTCCGGCACTTTCTATTGGCTTTTTAAGTATGGCGGTATTAAATCTGAACAATATGCGTGATTTAAACTCCGATATTAAAGCCGGTAAGCACACAATTCCGGTAAAACTCGGCTTGGAAAATGCCAAAAAATACCATATTGTATTGATTGTGCTACCTTTCTTTTTTACACAGGCATATATTTTTCACCATTATCAAGGCAGATTTTGGCCATGGCTATTTTTGTTGCCTTATTTACTCTTGTTTCGTCATCTGATGCATATCATACAAATAAACAATCCCAAGGATTTTGATCCGGAACTGAAAAAAGTGGCAATTTTAACTTTGCTTTATGCTATTTTTTTGGGAATAGGTTTAGTAATATAAGAAAGCCGGAATTCATTAATCCGGCTTTTTCCTTGTAAAAGTTTAGTTTAAATAGGCTTATTTTGTAAAGAAATAAGTTACTTCAAGACTTAAAACATTGTGCTTGGCTAATAAATCAGTAGGGCTGAAGTTAGGTTCGTCTGCCAAATCAGGGGTGATGTTAGCTAAGCCTTGTTGATAATTAACATTGATTAATACTTGTTTGATATTAAATCCAAATCCTACATTAATACCATAATCCAATCCGTTAAAATACTGAATCATTAAACTGTTAGCAGTGCTTGATAAATCAACATTGGCACTACCAAATACCGGTTGTAAATCATAGCTTTCATTAATGTTTTGAACCGTATCATCATTCTTGACAACTTTTAAATCTTGCATTTCTATGCCGCCTAAGCCATAAGCCAAATAAGGTCCGGCATTGATATTGAAATCGCCAATATGATAAACCAAATTAACCGGAAATTGTAAGTATTGAAATCTGGTTCGCCAGTCACCGGATATTTCCTTTATGTCATTATATTTTTCTTTAACCTGTTCTAAATCAACGAGAAATCCCTTTTGAGCATATTCCAAGCCACTACGGATAGATAATATTTCCGGCATCAAGTCGTATTCAAAAACTACGCCGCCATCAAAATTTAAGGTTCTGGATGTTGGTAATTCTAAATCATCAAGGTTGGTTGCGGCATTCATGTTTACATTGGTTGCTGTTAGTCCTAATTTGACACCGAATTTGAATTGTGCAAAATTGGTTTGGATGGATAAAATTGTTATAAAAATCCATAAAATTTGTCGTTTCATAATTTCATGTTTTAAAAATTAATACGACAAAAGTAGATGCTGAAAAATCTCATGTAAATACCTATTTGATATATAAAGCATCTTATTTAATAAAAACTTTCTTTCATTTGATAAAATAAAAAATTATCATGTATTTGAAAAAGATATGTATATGTTATTATGTAACAAACTTTCATGTAATTCTGTGGATTAAACCACCAAATTCACAATTTTTCCCGGCACTACAATCACTTTTTTCAATGGTTTATCTGTCAAAATGCTTTGCACTTTTTCATCGGCAAGCACGGCTTTTTCGATGCTTTCTTTATCCATATTTGCCGGTAAATCTATTTTGTGTCGCATTTTACCATTAACCATTATAGGATAAGTTTTGGTGCTTTCTTTAATATAACGGGCTTCATATTTCGGATAAGGTTCAAAGGCAATACTTTGATCATGTCCCATCTCTTCCCACAATTCTTCAGCCAAGTGCGGTGCAAAAGGCGCTAATAAAATAACAAGCGGTGATAAAATTTGCTGTTTATTGGTTTTAAGTTTTCCCAGTTCGTTAACGGCAATCATAAATTGACTGACGGCTGTGTTGAATGAGAAATTCTCGATATCTTCGGTAACTTTTTTAATGGTTTTGTGTAAAATGCGTAATTCTTGTTCGGTTGGTTGTTCTAACGAAACGTCAAAAACACCGTTGTTGTGAAATAATGACCAAAACTTGCGCAAAAAATTATGCACGCCTTTGAGTCCGGCGGTATTCCAAGGTTTGGCTATTTCTATCGGTCCCAAAAACATTTCATACATGCGCAAGGTGTCGGCGCCATATTGTTCGATAATATCATCCGGATTGACGACATTGAATTTGGATTTGGACATTTTTTCCACTTCACGTCCCACTTTATATTTGCCGTCTTCCAAAATAAATTCGGCATTGGCTAAGTCGGGACGCCAAGCTTTAAATTTCTCGATATCCAAATAATCATAATCATCAACCATATTGACATCTACATGAACCGGTACGGTTTCATATTGGTCTTTTAACCCCAATGATACAAATGTATTGGTGCCCTTAATACGATAAGCAAAAGCCGAATAACCTAAAATCATGCCTTGATTAATCAATTTAACACTGTATTCGGGTTCGGGAACTTTGTTGATATCATACAAAAATTTTTGCCAAAAACGGCTGTAAAGCAAATGTCCGGTGGCATGTTCACTACCGCCAAGATATAGATCGACTTTTTGCCAATAATTAATCGCATCTTGACTAAATGGTTCTGTGTCATTATGCGGGTCCATATAGCGGTTAAAATACCACGAGCTACCGGCCCAGCCCGGCATGGTATTCAATTCGATAGGGAAAACTGTTTTTTGATCGATTAAATCATTGGACACAACTGTTTCATTTTGTTCGTCCCAAGCCCAGTTTTTGGCATTGCCCAAGGGCGGTTTGCCATCTTTGGGTAAATAATTTTCGACTTCGGGCAGTTCCAAAGGTAGATATTTTTCGGGTATGGGCATCGCCACACCTTCTTTATAATAAATAGGCACCGGTTCGCCCCAGTAACGTTGCCGGGCAAAAACCGCATCGCGCAGGCGGTAATTGACTTCCGCCTTGCCGGCACCGCGTTTTTCCAATTCAGCAATCATTTTAGGAATAGCCTTTTTGGCAGGCAACCCGTTAAGAAAACCGGAATTGGTCAAAACGGCATTTTTGTCTTCATTGGCTTTTTCGCTGATATCATTCCCTTCAAAAATATTGATAATAGGAATGTCAAATTGACGGGCAAATTCGTAATCACGTTGGTCGCCTGACGGAACTGCCATAATGGCTCCGGTTCCGTAGCCTGCAAGCACATAGTCGCTAATCCAAATAGGAATTTTGTCACCGGTCAAAGGATGAACGGCATAAGCCCCCGTAAATACACCGGTTTTGTTTTTAACTTCGGTCATGCGTTCACGTTCGGTTTTTCGGGCGGCTTGTGCTTTGTAGGCTTGCACTTTTTCACGCTGTTCGTTTGTGGTGATTTCATCGACCAATTCATGCTCGGGTGCCATTACCATAAAGGTGGCACCATAAAGCGTATCGGCACGTGTGGTAAAGACGTCAAACGATTGGTCGCTACCGGCAACTTTAAAATTGATGAGGGCGCCAACGGATTTACCTATCCAGTTTCGCTGTATTTCTTTGAGAGATGATGGCCAGTCAATAGTATCTAAATCGTTGAGTAAACGTTCGGCATAAGCCGTGATACGCATCATCCATTGACGCATTTTTTTACGTTCAACCGGATGACCGCCACGCTCGGAAACGCCGTTAACTACTTCGTCATTGGCTAACACGGTTCCCAAAGCAGGACACCAATTGACTTCGGCTTCTGCCAAATAAGTCAAACGGTATTTGTGTAAAATCGTATCTTTTTGTTGAGGCGTCATGGCTTGCCATTCGGCAGCAGTAAAATTGGGTGTGTCGGCACTGCAAGCAGCATTGATGTTGCTGTTGCCTTCTTTTTCAAATATTTTAATTAATTCTGCAATGGGTTCAGCCTTGTCGGTATCTTTGTTATACCATGATTTGAATAATTGTAAAAATATCCATTGGGTCCACTTATAAAATTTAGGGTCGGATGTGCGCACCTCACGTGACCAATCAAACGAAAAACCTATTTTATCCATTTGTTCTCGGTAGCGCTTGATATTTTGCTCGGTTGTAACTGCCGGATGTTGACCGGTTAAAATAGCATACTGTTCAGCCGGTAAACCGAAAGAATCATAGCCCATAGGATGCAATACGTTATAACCTTGATGTCGCTTGTAGCGGGCATAAATATCCGAAGCGATATAACCGAGCGGATGACCTACGTGTAGTCCGGCACCGGAAGGATATGGAAACATATCCAATACGTAATATTTGGGTTTGTCGGAATTGTTTTCGGCTTTAAAGGTTTGGTTTTCAGCCCAGTGTTTTTGCCATTTGTGGTCTATTCGATTAAAATCGTAGGTCTTCATTTTTGCTATTTTTTAAGTAGTTGCAAAGGTAATATAATTTGGTAATACTTTCATTCCTGTTTTGAACTTTTCAATGAGCGATATTGTAGTTTTTATCAACATTAAAAAATTGGTATGTCAAGAATTTTCTATTGTTAAAAAAACATTTTTATCCGAATTGACATTTTTACTATTTTTGTATTTCACAATTTGTTTGAACTATCAATGAGAAAATTATATATCCTTTTACTTTTGTTAGGTTTATTGCCGGTGAAAATACATGCCCAAGACCAGCCGACCAAACCTCGAAATAACAAACCGGAACGGATTATTTATCGTGGAAAAGTAGTCGATACCAAAGGGCAACCCATTCCTTTTGTCAATGTATATATGGCAAAAGGCAAATATGGCACAACCACTGATTTTGATGGCGAATTTGTGTTAAAAACCCGCCGTAAACGGGGAAAAATTACTTTTTCGGCTACCGGCTATCAAACCAAAGTGATAAAAATAAAACCTAAGGTAAAATACATTAAAGTGGTATTATCGCAAGAGAAAAACGTGCTGGACGAAGTGGTCATTGTCAAACGCCCTAAAAAGCATCTGGGTAAAAAAGAAAATCCGGCATACAGAATACTTAAACAAATTTGGAAACGCCGTAAAACCAACGGCTTAAAGCAAGTGCCACATTATGAGTATAAAAAATACGAAACTACAGAAATAGGCTTGAATCACTTGGATACCTTATTCCTTCAAAAATTATTTAAAAAAGATTATACCAAAATCATGAAGGATTTACCTTTTGATAGTGAGGGGTTTAATTATTATATTCCAATATACATTAAGGAAATTGTTTATCATATTTATGGTGACAATACGCTAGGCAAGGAACGGGTCGATATAGAAGCGGAAAAAAGCAAAGGTTTTTACCAACAAGGTTTTGTGTTTGACCGGATGGCAAATAAATTTGACGAAGTGGATATTTATAAAAATACTTTTAATTTGTTTAACAAACCCTTTGTGAGTCCTATTTCCAGCACCGGTTTTGATACTTATGATTACCTGCTTTATGATAGTATCCAAAAAGCCGGCAAAAAGTTTTACAATATTTATTTTTGGCCGCGTCGTGATGAAGATTTGGCTTTTACCGGTAATTTTTTAGTTTCTGACCAAAACTTTGCTGTGACAAAAATTCAGATGAAATTGAATAAAGAAGCTAATGTCAATTTTGTGCGTGGTGTTAATGTTGAAAAAGAATATACTATTGTTAACGACAGTATTTATTTGCCAAAAACCGATATTTTTGAAGGCGATTTTACCCTTTTGGATAAAAATGATCGCAACAAAGGACTGAATATTAAAAAAACATATCATTATTCCGAATATAATTTTAAAACAACCTATCCTCCTGAATTTTATGATAAAACGATTATCAAATACGCGCCTAATCAGTTTAAAAAAGACAGTATGTATTGGCAAAAATACACCCGATTAACAGATGCCGGAAAAACCTACCGCTTAATCGATAAAGTCAAAAATAAAAAACGTATCAAAAACATTAATAAATGGATTAATATTATAACAACCGGCTATATTGGTATTGGTCATCATCTCCAATTCGGTCCTTTGTTTCAAGCCATTGGGCGCAACGGAGTTGAAGGACTACGATTGACAGCTGGTATTAGAACTTTCAAAACACCTCATGATCGCTTCCGTTTTTACGGACATTTGGCGTATGGCACCAAAGATAAACGTTACAAATGGGGTGTGCAATTGAAATATTTAGCATCTTATAAACCGCGAGTTGAATTGGGCTTAAATTTGTCAGATGATTATGTGCAACAAGCCCGCAGTTTAATGGATGTAGGTCAGATTATGTATGTAGAAAATTTTGGCGCTAATTTTCCACTCTCCCGAGGTAAAAATGTTTTTATTTCTCATATACAAGAACAAAGTTTGAAAGTGGATTACCGCGTGGCAAAAAATTTTCATTTAGGAATGATTCCGTCTCATAAAATTATCGAACCGGCTAATCGTCAATTGTTTAGTATGGATTATCTTGTTGATAATCAACAGGTCAAATCGAAAGTAGCAGATGTAGGAAGCGATTTTTATATAACTTATACGCCCGGACGCGATGTATATGGGTTAGGGGTTGAACAACGTTACGGCAAAAATCCGTATCCGTCGTTTATCATCAACTATCACCGTGGGATGAAAGCCTTAGGCGGCGATTTTGATTATGACAAATTACAATTTCGCTATATGCAACGTGTTTTGCTGGGCAAAATCGGTAAAACCGATGTTACGATTGAAGCCGGTAAAACTTTCGGAACCGTTCCTTTGGCATTGCTCAATCCTATTCCTGCCAATCAAATTATGATTCTCAAACCCAATACGTTTACCTTGCTGAATTACTACGATTTTGTTACCGATACTTATCTGGTCGGGCATTTTGAACACCATTTTAGTGGCTTTATTCTGAATCGTTTACCTTTGATACGAAAGCTCAAATGGCGTGCCGTAGTGGCATTTCGTGGAGCTTATGGCAGTATTTCGGATGCCAACAAAGCTATAAACCGGTCCAATATTAACTATGCGGCACCAACTGATCAAATGTATTATGAATATAGCGTCGGACTGGAAAACATTGGCTATGGAAATTTGCGTTTTTTCCGTGTCGATGCCGTTTGGCGTAGCGATTACATCAGTGTTAACGGGTTGAATTCGCCAAAATTTGCCATTCGTATGGCTATCAGACCGGATTTTTAGGTTAAATTTGCCGGTAAATCCGTTCAATGAAATACCTCATATTCATACAAGATTTTTTTAATAACTTGGTCTTATCCATGGCAACTTTAATCAAAGTGCTACTGTTGAGCAGACCGGTACGTTTGCCTAAACCGCAACACAAAGACTTGGTTATTTTGGGTAACGGACCATCTTTAAAAGATTTTTTAAAACAACACAGGACTTTTTTAACCGGTAAAGCAACGATGGCGGTCAATCACTTTGCTGATACGGAGATTTTTACAGACATCAAACCGGATTATTATATGATTAATGTGCCCGAATTTTGGACAGAGGATGTCGATGCCGATGTGTTGGAACGGCGCAACCGGTTGATAGCCAATTTGGTAAACAAAACAACTTGGACGATGCACTTGATTTTGGGAATGGGTGCCAAAAAATCGGTAAAATGGATTGATATTACTAAAAAGAATCCGAATATAACTTTACATTACATCAATCCGACGCCCGTAGAAGGTTTTAAATGGTTTCGTTTTTTTTGTTACAGGCACAACTGCGGGATGCCGCGTCCGCACAATGTATTGATCCCGTCTATCATGACGGGGATTAATATGGGATTTAAAGAGATTTTTTTAACCGGTGCCGATCATTCATGGCTCGAAGAATTGTTTGTAGCAGACGATAATACAGTCTATCTGACGCAACGGCATTTTTACGATTCCCAAACCGCCCGCCCCGATGTGATGAAAAAAATGGGAAAAAACAAGCGGCGCTTACATGAAATTTTGCACAAATTTATGTTGAGTTTTAAAGCTTATTTTGACCTGAATGATTATGCTAAATCCAAGCATATAAAGATTTATAATTTAACTAAAAACTCGTTTATCGATGCTTTTGAACGCCTAAAACTGCCTGACAATGTATAAGACTTTTTTACTTTTCGGACTGTTATTGTATTTTCAATTGTCGGCTCAATTTGAAAACAAACAACTGGACAAAATTGATATTTTGCGATACGATTTTGCAGTCCGAATCAATGATACGACAGATGTAATACAAGGCAAAACGCTTATTACACTCAACCTTAAAAAGCCGGTGGATAGGTTGATTTTAAATTTTAAAAATCAAGATGCTTCCGGCTATGGCATGTGCGTTTTATCAGTAATAGACAAGTATGGTTTAAAGTTGAAATTCAAGCATTTACACGACAGTTTAACGGTATTCTTTCCTAAAAATTTTAAAAAAGATTCTTTGCAAATACAAATAACTTATCAAGGCAAACCGGCTGACGGTTTGTATATCCGGCGCAACAAATACGGTAAGCGAACCTTTTTTGGCGATAATTGGCCCAACAGGGCGCAATATTGGTTGCCTGTGATTGATCATCCGTCGGATAAGGCAGTGGTTTCGTGGTCTATTACGGCGCCCAAACATTATGAGGTTGTTGCATCGGGGCGATTGGTAAAAAAACTAAATAAACCGGATTATTTTGTGTACAAATATCAAACCCAAGTCCCTATTCCGACCAAAGTTATGGTTTTTGCAGCAGCGGATTTCAGCATCAAAAATTTTAAAACGCTCAAACTGCATCAAGCTTGTGTTCCGGTCAGCAGTTGGACATATGCCGACAGTCCCGAAGCGGGCTTTGACGATTACAAATGTTCCTTGCGGGCATTACAATTTTACGACAGTTTAATAGGTCCGTATGTGTATCAAAAATTGGCAAATGTGCAATCCAATACTCGATTTGGCGGTATGGAAAATGCCGGTAATATATTTTATGACGAAAATACAGTTGATGGCACCAAATCTGCTGAAAATTTAGTAGCGCATGAGGTTGCCCATCAATGGTTTGGTAATACCGTAACCGAGAAAAACTGGCGGGATATCTGGTTAAGCGAGGGCTTTGCGACTTACCTGACCGATTTGTATATCAAAGAACGTTATGGCG
>JALVEJ010000159.1 GCA_027031025.1 Flavobacteriales bacterium
ATTAAATAATGCCAAGTTTCTTCAATCCTATATACGAATATAGTAAATTCAGGTATTCCGGGTAAACCCATAGGGCCTCTAGTTAAGGAAACCCAATTTTTTACTATACCATATATAATTATATTAAAACTTAAAGTTGCAAGTGCAAGATAGTCATCTTTAAGCCTTAAAGCTGGGAAAGATGAAATAAAACCCGTAAATGCCGAAAAAAGAAACCCTGCTGCAAGCCCTATCCAGGGTGAAAAACCGAGCTTTAAAGAAAGTAATGCAGAGGTGTAAGCTCCAACACAAAAAAAAGCTGCGTGTCCTAAAGCAGGCATACCAGTATATCCAACTATTAGATTCAAACTCATTGAAAGTAGAGAATATATACCACTAATTACAAGAACATGCATTAAATAATCCATTATTCGTCCTCCCGCTTATTACCAATACCAAGAATACCTTCAGGTTTAAACAATAAAAATAAAACAAGTATTCCAAAAGCGATAGTATCCTTCCAGCCAGCTTGAATTTTCAATATAGCTAAATTTTCCGCAAATCCAAGCAAGGTACCTCCCAAAATTGCACCAGGTAAGCTTCCTATACCCCCTACTATAGCAGCGATAATACCCTTTAGAATAGCAGTAAAACCCATTGTAGGCTCTAAATTAGTCTCAAGAGATATTAGTGTTCCGGCGAATCCAGCAAGTGCGGATCCAATAAAAAAAACTATAGTAATAATCTTTTCAGCATTAATTCCAATAACACTTGCTGACACCGGATCATCAGCAACTGCTCTTATAGCCTTACCAAATTTAGTCTTTTGTAAAAAAAGCCAAAGAACAAACATAATAAATATGCTCGAAATTATAATTAAAATTTGAACATTAGTTATAACAGCACCCAAAATTTTATATCCTTCTCTGATTGACCAGATCCTGAAAGCATAAATATGTGCACCGTATATTATCTGGACCAGATTCTGTATAAATACAAAAACACCAAACGAAGCGAGCAAGAAAATAAGATCAGAAGCAAATTTCCTTCGAAGGGGATAATATACCATTCTATCGATTAAAACACCCAATATTCCTGAAATAATCATACTTAGAACCAAGGATATCACAAATGATGGGATAACCGGCACACCAATCATAGAATTAAAGACTTTAAAAAAGGTATAAGTCAAGTAAGCTCCAATAGTATATACACCTCCATGAGCCAGATGAAAGAAATGAACAGTTCTGTATATAAGTGTAAAACCCAAAGCGATAAGAGAATAAATAGAAGCAGCAATCAAGGCATTAATAAAATATTGCCAAATAAGAGCCATTACATCCCTATATTACATCTAAATATATCCTTATCTATAAGCTCACCTATACCATTCATAGATACATAGCTCTCCTCTATCTTTTTAAATATTTCCCTGCTCCTTTCCATAGATTTCTTAGAAACTTTAAACTTGCCTTTCTCATTGTTTCTCTTCATAGTTAACCCTCCTTTTTATATTATCTTTTAAATCTAAAATGGCTGCTAAAGCTTCCTGAAGGAACCCTTTATGTTCAAAATTTTGATATTTTATATCGTTTGATTTATTATTTCTTACCAAATCTATAGCATTTAAAAAATACTCTTTGACCTCATCCACTATCTTACCCTGAAGTTCGAGAATGATGTTTCTCAAATCACTTAGTTCATGAGAAGGAACATTCAATTTCCAGATGAAAGATTTTGTCGATTGCAAGTACATTGAAACAACCCCCCAATATGGAATAATTTCTTTTATTGAATTATACAGCCTATCGACTCTCTCATCTACCATATTATATCTGTAATTATAAAAATATCCCAATCTTTCAATATTTCCATTGTTTTTCAATTCCTTGTAAAACATGGTTCCGGGATACGGTTCAAGTCTATTTCCAATAGAACGAAGTATATCAACATTCCACCGGGTAAAAAATTTTATATTATTTTCTATATTTTCGAGAGTATTAAAAGGAAGAAAATTTATAAACGAAACTTCCACATCTATTTCCTGCGCTGTAAGCATATTCATGGTTTTAATAATTTGAAAGGTGTCAATTTTTTTGTCCATAATTTTTAAAATTTCATTATCAGCAGCTTCCAGCCCAAGAAAAATTCGAACCATTCCCGAATCAACGAATAAATTTACAAGATCCTCATTCAAAACATCTACTCTTTCGCTTAGAGCAAACTTTATATTCATATCATATAACCCTCTAAGTAGCTTACGAGCATCTTCATAGCCTCTATCGTAAGGTAGTATAAATATATCATCGATAAAGAGAATATAATTTATCCCGAATTTATATTTTAAGTATGCAACTTCTTTTAGTATACTATCCACACTTCGTTTTCGAACTATTTTACCAGGAACCGACCTAAAAAAGGCTGGAACACTACAGAATTTACAGCTTCTATAACAACCCCTTCCCCAGTTTATGTACACCAAGTATTCATCGCTATAGTTTTCCATAAGATATGGTAAATAATCGCGAGCGGGAAAAGGCAATTGATCCAAATCATAAATTAATGGTCGCTTTCCAGTAACCACAATACTTCCATTTTCTTTAAAAGCAATACCAAGTGTCTCCTTCCAGCTGGTAGATTCCTTCAATTTAGTAACCAGCTCCAAAAGAGTTTCTTCACCCTCAAATAGAACAATTGTATCAATACCATCAGTAGAACGAAGAATATATTCATAATCAAAGCTGGGTAAGTGTCCTCCAATAGTAATATGAATATCTGGAGCGTTTTTCTTAATAATTTCAGATATGGTTCTGGTCCACTGCATTGCATTTGAGCCATAAATAGAAAAACCCACTAATCCGTAATTTCCATTTAAAACGGTATCAACAACTTT
>JALVEJ010000160.1 GCA_027031025.1 Flavobacteriales bacterium
TGACTGTTTACTAGGAAAAATAATAGTATGATGATAATAATTCTCTTCATTATTGATAAACTGTCTGCCCCGATAAAGATCCGGGGATATTTGATGTCATGGTTATTTATGTACCCCTGTTTTATCGAGATTTATTTGATTTCAGATTTACCGGTTCCCGGAACTTTCAACTTTTTATTTTCAACTTTAAACTAATATGATAACGCAAAGATAAACTAAATATTTCGTTTAAACTAATTTTTTAGTTGTTTTTTGTTTATAAAATAAAAAGACCTATCAGGTTTAAAAAACCTGACAGGTTTCACTACAAATAGAATTTAGCCTTTTTGAAGTTTAAACAAAGTCTTTTATGACACTAGTGTCGCTCAAAGTAACCATGAATTCCATATTTTTGTATAAATATCCACAAAAATTTTAATATTCATAATTATTAAACTTGTGGGGACAATTTTATTATATTACAGGGAGTCTGGCTTTAACGTTAAAATAAAATACAAACAGATGAAACCGACATGATTAAAATAATTATTAAACACACAACGCCTGCCCCGACTTTTGTCGTGGGAAATGATTATTTTAATCATCAAAGGTTATCCCGACGACGGTCGGGAACCATAATGTTAAATAAAAAATAAACAGATGAAAAACTTTAAAATCAAATCAAAGTTTTCGCCGACAGGGGATCAGCCTGAGGCTATTGCTCAGCTATCTAATGGTATCTTGTCGGGAGAAAAATATCAAACTTTGCTTGGTGTAACGGGTTCGGGTAAAACCTTTACGGTAGCAAATGTCATTGAAAAGGTACAACGCCCGACGCTAATTTTAGCTCATAACAAGACATTGGCAGCCCAATTGTTTCAAGAATTTAAACAATTTTTTCCCGACAATGCCGTAGAATATTTTGTGTCTTATTATGATTACTATCAACCCGAAGCTTATTTGCCGACAAGCGGAACGTATATTGAAAAAGATTTATCCATCAATGAAGAAATCGAACGTTACAGGCTTAGCACAACCTCTTCCTTACTCTCAGGTAGACGTGATGTCATTGTTATTGCATCGGTTTCATGTCTGTATGGTATTGGAAATCCTTCGGAATTTAAGAAAAACGTTATCAAAGTCAAAAAAGATATACAGACTACCCGCACCAAACTTTTGCACAATTTGGTAACAAGTTTATATAGCCGAAGTGAAATACCCAAAGCGGGAAGTTTTATGGTTAAAGGCGATACAATTACTGTTTATCCGCCTTATACTGACCGGTATTTCCGCATCAATTTTTGGGGCGATGAAATTGACAATATCGAAATAATTCATGCAGAAACCGGAGAACTCACTGATACGGTTGACCAGTTGGATATTTATCCGGCAAATTTATTTGTAACTTCTCCGGAACGCCTCAACAATGCCATTCAAGATATTCGGCGAGACTTAGGCAAGCAAATTGCCTATTTTAAAGAAACCGGCAAACATTTAGAAGCAAAACGCCTCAAAGAACGGACGGAATTTGACTTGGAAATGATGTCGGAGCTCGGTTATTGTTCGGGAATTGAAAATTATTCACGATATCTGGATGGTAGACCACCGGGTAGTCGCCCGTTTTGTTTGTTAGACTATTTTCCGGAAGACTATTTAATGGTTATTGACGAAAGTCATGTTACTATTCCGCAAGTCCATGCCATGTATGGTGGTGACCGTTCGCGTAAAGAAACTTTGGTTGAATACGGATTTCGTTTACCCTCAGCTTTGGACAACCGTCCTTTAAAATTTGAAGAATTTGAACAAATGCAAAATCAAGTTATTTATGTCAGTGCCACACCGGCAGATTATGAACTGCAAAAATCAGGTGGTGTGGTTATAGAACAAGTTATCAGACCAACCGGATTGCTTGATCCGTTTATTGAAGTCAGACCCAGACAAAATCAAGTAGATGATTTACTGGAAGAAATTCAAAAACGGGTAGAAAAAGACGAGCGGGTATTAGTGACCACTTTGACTAAGCGTATGGCTGAGGAATTGACGAAATATCTTACCAAAATTAATATAAGAAGCCGCTACATCCATTCTGATGTTGATACGTTGGAACGGGTAGAAATCATGCACGATTTGCGTAAAGGACTTTTTGACGTTTTAGTTGGCGTCAATCTGCTTCGCGAAGGCTTAGACTTGCCCGAAGTATCATTGGTAGCTATACTCGATGCCGATAAGGAAGGTTTTTTGCGTTCGCATAAATCATTGACTCAAACTATTGGAAGGGCTGCACGACATGTCAACGGAACAGCGATTCTTTATGCTGATAAAATTACCAAAAGTATGCAGTTAACCATTGATGAAACCAACCGGCGCCGCGACAAACAAATTGCTTACAACCAAAAACACGGGATAACTCCAAAAGCCATTCAAAAAGGTTTGGACAATTTGATGAGCCAAAAACAACCTAAAACTTATGTTTACGAAAAAGATTTGCCGGAACAAGTTGCGGAAAAAAAAGTCTTTTATCAAACCCCCGGAGCTATTGAAAAACATATCAGAGAATTAAGAAAAAAAATGGAAACAGCCGCTCAAGACTTGGATTTTATCAAAGCGGCACAATACCGTGATATGATTAAAGAATTACAGGATATTAAAAATAACAAATAACAAAAAAAGCCACCTCTTAAAGAGGCAGCTTAATATTTGTGTTTTAAGCATTAAAAAGGTTAAAATTATTTCTTAAAATTTGAAGTAACTTCTCCTTTTTTAGCAGAATAGTTAACTTTTAAAGCATTGACTTTACGCAGTTCTTCTTTAATATCGGTAATGATTCCCATACCAACATCGGCGTCAGCTTTGATGGCGGTAATCATCAAGGGTTTTTCTTCTTCTCGTTTGGCGGCTCTTTCTTTCAATACAAAAGGGCCCACATCAGCGACATTGGCAAAAGCATCATCTAATTGGATGCGTGGTTCTTTACCGAATTTTGCTTGATATTTTTTGATGGGGGTTCCTACGTAAATATAAGAAACCAAACCTTTTTTTTCTATCTTTTTTACCTGGTCGGCAGAAGGCATGGACACCGCCACTTTTCTTTCGCCGTTTTCTCTCATCACAGTTGCCACCATAAAGAAAAACAGAAGCATAAATACAATATCGGGCAATGATGCCGTTGAAATGGCAGGTGTACCACTATCTTTTTTCTTTGAAAATTTACCCATAATTTATCTTTTTGGTGTTGATTCAGCTATTTTTTGTGGATAGGCGTCTTGAACCACCTTTTGTTCATCTTTGGTTAACTTGTCAAATGGTTTGCCATATTTTTGCTTGGCATAACGGTTTCTGATTTCGTTATAAGCGGCAATCAGCTCGTTATACACCGAAATATACATTTTATAACTGGTTTCCCTTGTATGTTTTATCATGATAACGGCTTTTTGCGGATTATCTGATGATTTGGGGTCTTTACCGTTATTAGTGATAAATTCAATGGCAATTTTTTTGACATCTTTAACGTCAGCCGGTTCTTCTTCTATCAACATTTTGTCTTGTCCGTTAATGACAATTTCCAAAACGTTTTTCTTTTTAATAACCGGTGGTGGTGGTGCATTTTTGTCTTCCGGCGGCGGCAATTTTCTTCTGATACCATAATTACTTTCCATAGTTGTGGTAACCAAGAAGAAAATCAATAGCAAAAAAGCTATATCTGCCATTGAGCCGGCATTGATTTCTTGTAATTTTCTTTTAGCCATTTTTTTGAATTTATATATTATTATGCTTCGTCATCATTATGAATTTCACCCTCCAATTCTTCTTCGTATTCTTCAACAGTTTTGTTGCCTCCAAAACCTATACCCGATAAAACCGGAGACAGAAACATCAACAATATGGCAATTGTTCCTAATATATAAAAAGTATATAACCCGGTATCGACCCAGTTTGAAGTTGAGGCATCAACATCAATATTAGGATAGTAATGTGCCGGCTGATTGGAAGCCAATCCGTATTTGGCTATAGCAACTATCAACAAGAACAGGACGGTTACAATAGTTGTTTGTTTTAATTTTTCGGGATGGGATAGCATTTCTTTAAACCATACCCATAGTGAAGCTAAAACGGTAATAGCCAAAACCACATAAGTAAACATAAGCATATTATTGATGGCAGAGTCGGCATTTTCCGTATCGGACATAATCATAATATAGAATACCAAGCCTATAACGGCTATTATCCCTACTATGATTTTACTGGTTAGACTTAATGTTTTATTTTCCATTTGTATAAAAATTATTTATTGTGACTATATTTTACCAACATATCTACTAATGAGATGGAAGCGTCTTCCATTTTATTGACAATGCTGTCAATTTTAGCAATGATAAAGTTGTAGAATACTTGTAAAATAATAGCAACAATCAAACCGAATACGGTTGTCAACAATGCCACTTTAATACCACCGGCTACCAATGAAGGTTGCATATCACCGGCTGCTTCAATTTTATCGAAAGCTTGAATCATACCGATAACTGTTCCCATAAATCCGAACATGGGCGCAACGGCAATAAACAAAGCCAACCAAGAAACATTTTTTTCCAATTGGCCAACTTGCACGTTGCCGTAAGAAATAACGGCTTTTTCGGCAGCATCAACGCCTTCATCCATACGTTCTAAGCCTTCGTAAAAAATAGCAGCAATAGGTCCTTTTTTATTTCTTAACAATTCTTTGGCTTCTTCAACGCCACCTTCGTCCAATGCTTGTTCTACTTCTTCTAACAATTTGTCGGTATTGGTGTCGGCAAATGATAAGTAAATAATTCTTTCAATGGCAACAGCCAATCCTAAAATTAAAGTTAATAATACAATTCCCATAAATGCCGGTCCACCTTCTACGAAACGTTTTTTTAATTCTTGATGGAAAGACAACTCTTTTGCGCCGTCATCTTTTTTGTTTTTTTGCACTTTTTTCTCGGTTTGCGCTTTTGCGTCTTGTGCTTGAAGGTTAGATGTTACAAAAAATAACATTCCAACAATAGCCAGGATAGTAAATACTTTTTTCATATCAATTTTAATTTAATAGTTTTTATTTTACTTAGTTAAACATTTATTTTAAATAGGGTAGCGGAGAGAGAGGGATTCGAACCCTCGGTACGCTTGTGGCGCACACACGCTTTCCAGGCGTGCACCTTCGGCCTCTCGGTCATCTCTCCAGCGCCACAAATATAATCGGTTTTCATTGAAACACCAAATTTCGTATTTTTCTTTTTTAAATAACGCAAATGTGTAGGTTTTTGGTATTTTTTCTTTTAAATTTTTTTATTTTGATAGAAAAATGGCTTTTTTTTTGATTTTTTAATAATTTTTTTGAGGCTAATTTTATGTCATTTCGCCTCTTAAAGCTCTTTCAAATGCAGATTTTATAGCTTTTTTTGACAAATTTTTGCCTAATAGGTACATCATTTTAGTTAATGCGGCTTCCGTTGTCAAATCTTTGCCGTTGTAAGCGCCTATAGACATCAATTTTCTCCCCGTTTCATATTTTTCGGGGGCAATACTGCCTTTTTGGCATTGAGTTATATTAATTATATGTATAGATTTTTGGTCAACGGCTTTTTTCAGTAAACTAATAAACCAATCATCGGTTGGCGCATTTCCCGAGCCGTAAGTTTCTAAAATAATGGCTTTTAACCCAGGTAAGTTTATAATATGAGACAAATAGGTTTCCGTAATGGCCGGATGAATCTTTACAACAACTACATTTTCTTCTAATTTTTTATGCACATTAAAAATACCATCGGGTACCGGCAATATGCGTTCTTTGAAAAATTTTAAATCTACGCCGGATTGTGCCAAAGGCAAATAATTGGGCGAGTCAAAGGCATTGAAATGTTCGGAGCTGGCTTTAATAGTGCGGTTGCCTCTGAGTAGTTTAAACTCAAAATAGATGCCGACTTCCGGAACAAGCGGTTGGTTATTATCATAGCTTCCGGCTATTTGAACGGATGTTATGATATTTTCTTTGGCGTCGGTGCGCAAATCGCCTATGGGTAACTGTGAACCGGTCAAAATAACCGGTTTGGACAAGTTTTCCAGCATAAAACTTAAAGCCGAAGCCGTGTATGCCATGGTGTCCGAACCATGTAACACTACAAAACCGTCATAATTGTCATAATTTTTTTCAATGATGTCTGCCAACATTAACCAATGCTCAGGACGGACATTTGAAGAGTCAATAGGTTGATCAAATGAAACGGTATCTATTTTTTTATCCATTAATTGCAATTCGGGAATATGCTCCATTAACTGCGAAAAATCGAAAGGCACTAAACTTCCGGTTTGTAAATCTTTTTGCATACCGATAGTTCCTCCGGTATATATCATTAAAATTTGATTGTTTGGCATGCTGTTCAAAATTTTGTTTCAAAAATAAACATATTATAACAATTCGACAGATAAAAAAGTCTAAAAAACAGGTTCAATATTGATTTTGGTGGGTGTTAAGTTGTTTTTGGTTTTTGTATCAGGGCAAGCGCAGCAGGTCTGTTTCATTCAAGAATTTTGCAAACATATTAATGTAGCCAAATATTAAGGCTTTCCAATTCTTTATTGTCAGTTCCGAAGAAGCATAATTAACGAAGATAATTCTATAAAAAGCGACCTGTAACGTAGATTATTGTTCATTTTTCAGATCGCTTTGTTGGGCTTTGCGGCATTATCATGCTCTATGTTATGTCAAGCATATTATTGACATCCCAAATACTGTTCTTTTTGTTAATAACTACATTTAAAAAAAAACAATCATAGCTGGCTTCCGTTAACGGAACAGATGATGATGAAGATTTTATGCTTTGTTCTTGTCATGCCTCTGGTAGGTCAAAAAAATACTTAAATTTTGTTTAGCTTAATCTTTAAAAGGTCTATAGTTACTACGGTCGCCTTTTAGTATTTTTAAGGTAACGACACAATGGTCTTGATTCTGAAACGTGTCGTCCAAATGATTGGTTAACCAAGCCATGACTTCGATAAAATCGCCGTAAATCTGTGTGCTCAAAGGGGTTTCTATCAACTCAAAACCGCTTTGTCGTAATTGCCTGATAAAATCTTTGATTGGTTGTTCAAAATCTTGATGTAATGGATAGATACTTAAATCAAAAGAAGCTTTCATAGGGGTAATTTTTTTACAAATTTACATTAAATATATGTGGTTTGTCAAGAAACAAAGAAATTTTTAAACCATATAAACATAAATTTCTTACTTTTGAGATAAGAATTTTTATGATATGACTTTTAGCATTTCAGAGACCGTAATTTTTGCATTCATCACTTTTATTTTAGGGTTTATAACTGCTTATCTTTGGGCAAAACTCAAAGCCCAAAAATCTATAAACGCCGGTATAAAAGCCCGGCAACTATTACAATTGGAATTAGAAAAACAACAACATCAACAAGAAAAAGCATTTTTATCGCAACTGAATGATAAGGACAAACAAATAGAAAAACTGGAATTACAACTCAAGCATTGGGAAGACAAGTGGCAAACCGCCCAAAATGATTTTAAGCAAAAAGAAGTTGTGATGCGAAAAGAATTTGAGTTGTTGGCGCAAAAGATTTTAGAAGACAAATCTCAAAAATTTACGGCGCTCAATCAAGATAATATGAAGCAAATTTTGACGCCCTTTCAAGAAGCGATGAAAGCTTTTAAAGAAAAGGTAGAACAAAATGAAAAAGAAAGTTTCGGACGACACCAAGCGCTTCAAGAACAACTAAAAAACTTGCAAGAACTCAATCATAAATTGAGTCAAGAAGCATTGAACTTAACTAAAGCGCTCAAAGGCGAAAGCAAAACACAAGGTATTTGGGGCGAAACTATTTTAAATCGTTTGCTTGAAAAATCGGGCTTGGAAAAAAACCGCGAATATTTTGTGCAACAAAGTTTTAAAGCTGCTGATAATACCGACCGGCAACGCGTGCAACCTGATGTCATCATTCAATTACCCGACCGGAAAAAACTCATAATCGATGCCAAAGTGTCTTTAACAGCATATGAGCGTTATATCAACGAAGAAAATCCGGAGCAACAACAAATTTTTTTGAAACAACATTTGGCCTCATTAAAAGCACACATCAACGGCTTGGCAAAAAAATCTTATGATACGCTTTTGCAAGGTGAATCGCCTGAATTTATCTTGATGTTTATCGCTGTTGAGCCGGCTTTTTCGGTAGCACTTAAAGAAGACCCGGATTTGTATCATTATGCGTTTGAACGTAATATTGTCATGGTAACCCCATCGACTTTGTTAGCCACACTCAAAATTGTCGATAATATGTGGCGCAATGAAAAGCAACGTAAAAATGCCATAGAAATTGCCACTCAAGCCGGCGCTTTATATGACAAATTTCATGGTTTAATTGTTGATTTAGAACAAGTTGGAAATAAATTGTCGGGCGCACAACAAAGTTTTGAGTCGGCTATGAATAAATTGCATACCGGGAAAGGGAACCTAATCAGCCGCGTGGAAAAATTAAAAAAACTCGGTGCCAAAGCTAAAAAGCAACTTCCGGAACATGATGATATTTAATACCAAAAACAAATATATATTAGTCCAATAAATCGTTTCTTTTTACCTGTATCTTCTTTAAAAATACTCGTTATAGCTACCGGCTATAACTGTGTTTTTATGCCTTGATACAGAAAAAACTATTCCAATTTATTTTGGACTAAAATACAATTCCTTTTGGTATAAAGAAGAATTTTTGAAGAACTATTGTGTTTATCAGACCTACCAGGTTTTCAAAACCTAGTAGGTCTTTTTAATCGTGTTTCTAAGCTTCATAATCAAAAAAAGAGCAACGGTTATTCATAAAAAAGCATGATGATAAGGTTTAATCATTATAACAACGCCAAAACATAACCTACAATCATTCCGGAAATTAAAATATAGGATTCGCGGGCATTTTTCAGCCATAGTTTTTGCAAAATTGCCAGACCGGTTAAGATGATTAATCCCAATATGATTTGTGCGGTTTCGATGCCTAAAGCAAATTCGAATAAAGGCAAAATTTTATGTGATTGTCCGGCAATCATCAATTTGAAATCGGAAGCAAAACCCAAGCCGTGAATCAGTCCGAAAAAGAAAGAAAAATAATAATGCACGCGTGTCAGTAATTTGTGATCCGTCCAAATGATATTAGACAAAGCAGTGATTAAAATCGTGTATAAAATCAAGGTTTCTATCAGACTTTCATTGACATGAATAATCCCGAAAACCGACAAGAACAAACTGGTTGTGTGAGCAATAGTAAACAAAGACACCAAATTGATAAGTTTTCGCCAGTCCTTGAAACTAAAAACCATAATCAAAGCCAATAAAAACAGAATATGGTCAATTGATGACCAACTGAGAATATGATTTAAGCCCAGTTTAAAATAGAGTTCAAAATCAGTCATTATCGTTCGAATTTTCGGGGAAAATATCTAAATTGTCTTTATAAGATTTCTTGTTTTTAAACATATTATCCATAAAAATGACCAAAGCCGGCAATAACAACAGATTAGAAAACATGGCCATTAACAAAGTCAACGATATTAATCCGCCTAAAGCCTTAGTGCCGCCATAGTTAGAAAGTAAAAAGGTTGCAAAACCGAAAAACAGCACAATAGATGTATAAAACATACTGACACCGGTTTCTTTCAACGCCTTATAAACCGAACGTTTAACCTGTCCTTTGTGCAGTTTGAGTTCGTGGCGCAGCTTGGCTAAATAATGAATAGTATCGTCCACCGAAATGCCAAATGCGATACTAAAAATCAAGATGGTTGACGGCTTGAGCGGAATATGACCAAAACCCATGATGCCGGCGGTAATTAATAAAGGTAAAATATTGGGTATCAAAGAAATAAGAGCCATTTTTAAAGATCCGCCAAACATCCATGCAATAAAAATAAAAATCAACACGATAGCCAAACCCAAGGAAACAATCAGATTATTGATTAAATAATGCGTACCTTTTAAATACAATTTAGCTTGTCCTGTCATCAAAACTTGGTATTTCTTTGCCGGAAAATATTTGTGTTCCTTCATTGCCAAATAATCTTCAACCCGTTCCATTTGCTCGGTTTCAATGTCTTTCATAAAAGTCGTAATGCGCAAATAGCGTTGCAGCGAGTCGGTATAACTTTGTAGCAAACCGGCTTTATGTCCACTGTTTTTTAAGTAAGGCATGATAAAATTCTTTTCATGCAACGACGGCAGTTGATAGTATTGCGGGTCGCCATTATAAAATGCCTGTTTGGCGTATTTTGCCAGATTGACCAAAGACACCGGGCGCGACAATTCGGGTAAATCGGCTATTTCATCTTGAAACCGGTCCATTCTTTTTAAAGTAGATAAATGTAAAGCACCTTTTTTGCGTTTGGTATCTAT
>JALVEJ010000161.1 GCA_027031025.1 Flavobacteriales bacterium
TTCAAGCCAACCGTCTAAAACTACGATTTAAAGATACTGACGGTAAAAAACGCTTGGCGCATACCTTAAATGGTAGTTCTCTTGCCTTGCCGAGAGTCGTAGCGGCATTGCTTGAAAATAATCAAACTGCTAAAGGAATTAAAGTGCCTGAAGTTTTACAAAATTTCTTGGGTTTTGATTTGATTGACTAAGTAGTTTTTGAATTAATTCTTTTTTGGCATAAAAATTGTGAAGTCTTTAAATGAATTGAAAAAAACATTATAAAATAACGATTGATTAAAATTTTATTATAAATTTGACATCTAATTAAATCTATTAATCATGAAAAAAATTATCCTTTTACTATTAGTCATTATTGGTTTTCAGGGCTTTTCACAAGATAAAAAAGCCAAAATAGAATTTAAACAAACTGAGATTGATTACGGTACTATCAATAAAAATGCTGACGGTACCAGAGTGTTTGAATTTACCAATACCGGAGATGCCCCATTGATTATCAACCGAGTTAAATCGTCTTGTGGTTGTACTGTACCGAGTAAACCAACTAAACCTATTATGCCCGGAAAATCAGATAAAATTGTAGTTAAATATAACACACATCGTGCCGGTCCATTTAGAAAAACGATTACGGTTTATTCTAATGCTACCAATAATGTTGTCATACTTAAAATTAAAGGAAAAGTTGTAGACCCTAATGCGGTCAATTTGCAACGTAAAGCTGGAAGTCCCGTTATACAATCTAATAGATAAAACTAATTATATTTATTTTTTAAAGCCGTCCATTATTATATATTGGACGGTTTTTTTATTGGAAATGCTTCATAAACTCTAAACGGGGAATCTCACGCGCCCCTAAACTTGCCAGATGATCAGTATATAGTTGACAATCAATAAGTGATATATTTTTTTCTTCAGCCAATTTCACTAAATGAATGAAAGCTAATTTAGATGTATTTGGCTCTTTATGAAACATGCTTTCACCGGACCATACCTTATCATTAGATTTAACAACGTATAAGCCTCCTACTAATTGATTGTTTTCATTCCATACTTCAATGGAAAAAGCTTTCCCTTTTTTATATAAGTTGATATAAGCTTCTTGCATCTCTTCGTGTAACCAAGTGCCGGTCACATCCTTTCTGCTAACACTAGCACAATTATTGATGACTTCTTCAAATGCTTTATTTTGCGTTATTTTGTAATTAGATTTGCGTATAAAGGCACGCATGCTTTTTGAAATTTTAACCTCTTTTGGAAATAAAACCATCCTGGGATCAGGCGCCCACCATAAAATCTCATCTTTTTCATTGTACCAAGGGAAAATGCCATTTTGATAAGCTTCAATAAGGCGATCAAATGATAAATCGCCACCAACGGCTAAAAGCCCGTCATTATTTGCCAAATTTACCGGTGGAAATGCAATTATATGTGGTTTTAAAAGAAACATTTGTGATATAAAAAAGTTTACAAAAATAAAAAAGTCAAATTATATTCAAAGATTAAATATTTGATGAAAATTAAGAAAAAAGCACCTGATAATTAATTTAGAATGATATATTAGGCTGTTATTCTTATGTTTTTGTTTAAAAAATTGAATTATTATTTAAAATATTTTGATTTTTAACAAAAAGTTAATAATTTTACTTCGTCATCTATTCTGTTTAGAATATCAAAACCTCACAAATATGAATTCAAAATCGCTATTGATACTGTTTTTATTCTTGATTTGGGGCTCCGGTAGTACATATTGGTATGTTTGTAGAGTCAAGGGTTTCTGTGAGCAAACCCAAACGCAAGCACCTACAACGGATTCAAACAAACCAAATTCACAAAAAACGGTAAAAAAAATAAAGCATTCGTTGATTTATTTTTTAAGAGACCATTCCGAACCGGTTATCAACGATACACTTCAGTGGCAAGCAGAAGTGAAATCTCTGAGCCAATTACAATCAGAAGGTAAAAAATTACATATTGAAGGGCCTTATTATGCCGGCGAATCCAACCCAACTGATTTTGACAACTTAGGGTTGGCAAGAGCCGAAGCACTAAAAAAATTATTGTCAGGTTCCATTGCAGATAGTTTAATGGTGACCCAAGGTAAACTGCTTGAGCCGTCTGCAGGGGAAACACCTGATTTTATTGAATATGATAAAAATTGGACCAAATGGTTGGTTGACAATGATTTTGTTAAAGAGCAGAATCAAAAGACAATAATCTATTTCCCTTATAATTCTACCAAAGAAATTAGAAATAAAGCTATTTTATCATATATGGACGGTGTGGTGAGCAAAGTGAAAAATCATCCTGAATTAAATATTCTAATTGTCGGGCATACAGACAACGCCGGAAATGATGCTTCCAATAAATTATTAGGATTAAAACGCGCTAATCGTATCAAAGATTTGTTGGTACATAAAGGTGTTGATGCCCATAGAATTATAACAAAGTCCGAAGGGAAAAATCAGCCTATCGCTGATAATTTAACACTGGAAGGCAGACAAAAAAATCGTAGAGTAGAAATCAGTTATTTCAAAAAATAGAAATTATGCAAATATTAGTTAGCGGATTATTCAGCACCTCAGAATCATACGGCAAGAGTGATGCCGTTTTAGAAATTATACTAATGCTACTAGTAGCCTTTATTTTAGGCTATTTGTTACGCTATTTTATAGGTAAATCAAAAGCCTCTCAAGATGATAATTGTGATGAGTGGGCTCATAAGTATGACTTGTTAAAAAACGAATCTGAACTCAAACAAAACAAATTACAAGCAGCTCTTGACGAGTGTCAAAAAAATAGAGATGCCTTAAAATTTGCTGTAGTTCCAGAAAAGAAAAAACC
>JALVEJ010000162.1 GCA_027031025.1 Flavobacteriales bacterium
TTCAATGGTTTGAAGTGGGCCAACGATGACAATTCTTTCGAGTTGCTCAAAAAGGCCACGGCCGTTCTGCGCGCACGCTATCCGCGCTTGGACGCCGTGGCGGCTCATCAGCTCGCGCGCAAGGTGGCCGTGGCGAAATACACGGAACGCTTTGTGCGCAACAAGGGCCGCAAGGACAAGGCCGCGGAGTATGCGGCTATCCTCGCGGCTGGAGACGCTTGGTACCGCACGGTGTACCAGGAAGAGCCCAACGTGTAGGAGGTGGAATATGAAAGCGAAGCTCTATTACTACAAGGAATTCTTCATTCCGCGCGAGCTGCCGCACGCCTGGCGAGACGATGTCCCGCCGGAGGACACAATCTTCCAGGATGTCGTCTTTGTTGACGGCGACGAGCTCGTTGTCTCATCCGCGCACGGGACAACGCGCATTCCAATGAAGTATGTGAAGTATGTGGTGGAAACCGAAGATGGTTTCCGCGTAAAGAAAGGCGCTGAGGCCTATTATGAGGGCGCCTTCAACGCGCTGAACGCGGTCTGGGGCGTCGAATGGCCCAGCCATGAGCGTGGCGAATGCTACGGCTATGACGTTGAGAGCACGTATGGATTCTTCCCAAGCCTTCACCAGTACATGGCCTTTCGCAAGGCCGTCGGGAAGGACATACCATACGGCGAGGACCGACTCTATGCCCAGCTCATGGCTATCAAGAAGTTTGAGCTGTCGCTTGGTGACAGCAACGCGCCTGCTTTGTCTGAGAAGGGCAAAGCAATGTGGTGGGCCGCAGGGATGCGCTTATAAACAAGACGCATTTTGAGCTGTATCTCTTTTTTGAAGCATAGGAGCGGCCTTCTCCGACGACTGGCGGAAGGCGCTTGAGCAGGCTTATCTCAATAGCACGGAGGAAAATCATGCGTAATGATATGTCCTTTGCCACCATCGTCCGCGAGCTCGCGCCCAGCGTAGTGGCGGGCGTGGGCGCATTTTGCGTCTCGCTGCTTTTCGCAGGCAGCGTGGACTTCTTTTCCGTTGCCCACGCCGCCATTATTGGCGCAGTCATTTTCCTCATTGTCGCTTGCCCCGCCATTTTCCTGCTACCAGGCGCGCTGCGCCAGCGGCGGCAAGAGAGGCGGGCTGCGGCTAAGCGGAAGTTCCTTTCGCGTCGTCATTGGCGTAAGCGGCGACACGCACACTACCACAAGCGCAACGCGCAGCGTGCTATCCCCGCGCCCAACTGGCCCGCGCGGCGGCGGGAGCGGGTGAAGTAGTATGAGGGGCTGTTGGGCTGGGCTGGGGCGTTGTTCCTCACCCAGCCCAACTTCCATTACAGGACCTGTCTATTCGCCGCCACTCCGCAAGCGGCATATCACACGCGAAGCGCGGGCGGGGTGGTGGTGATAGCATATATTCAGACAAGCGAAATAGGAGGTGAACTATGTGTTGTAATCCGTGGCCTCTCTCTCATCATAATCCGAATTACTTTGACATATTCCACTATGTCGTTGAGTCTGACATTCTTCGCGAGGTACGCTTCCCAAGCTGGTTACCCGGCCTCGTGCCAGATGATTTCCGCGGCTATACTACGCGTCGGTTACGGCCGCGCGAGAAGCCATACGAAATTGTCGTCAACGTTCACGATTACATCAACGAGTACGCATATTCGGACGGGGAAGCGTATGTATACCGCTTCCATGATGAGAACGGCGAAGACTGGTACTTTCTTATTCAAAGCTCTGGACACCCATTCCCAGACGATGAAGTGGTGTCGAGAATCGCATGGTACGCGATTGAAGTCAAACGAAGCGCGATAGAAGAAATCGTGGCCGCCGTGCAGCGCGCAATCAACAACAATGACATCATACTTGAAAAATGGCGGCTAAGGGATTTCGGAAACAGAATGCTTGGTGACCCGGATGAGTTCATTGTTACGTGCCCGCTTGGGCACGAGTTCTTTGATTTTACTCCGCGAAAGCGTGGCACCCTGGATGCGTATTACGGGTGTCCACGTTGCAATGCATCTCCAATGTGGACAAAGCGTGGCAAGGCGCAAGCCAAGCTCATTGCATATGCTCACGATATTGTGAGCAGGGCTGGAGATGATACTCCAATCATAGAGGTTGACAACAGGAAGGCGCGAATCATATATCTGGACAACGTACCAGAGGACATCAAGCGCGCGTGGGAGATGACTGTTGTCAACCTGCAACATGTCCGTAAAAGGGAGTCCTATCTAGTGGACCTGCCTACTCATGGACGAAAGTTACTTCTTATGGGCAGGAAGAATTGGCGCTGGTGCATTATTGAGGAAGTTGGCTAGTTACAAAGGAGGTGCCTTATGGTGACAAAACAGGAAATTGAAAACGCCCTCCAACAGTCAGACCGCTGGGGCGTGAACAGCCAGCCGTATCTCAAGGACGTACTGGAGTTTTTGCTGCGTGTGCAGCAAAAGTGTGGGCTCAAGCATGTGAATGCAGAGGGCGCCACGCTTATGTTCGTGACGGAGCGCCCGCTGACGCCGTCTCTTGCCTATGAGATGGCTGTTTTGCTGTCGCCGGACCTCCCTGAGGAAATCAGGGATGAGCAGACCTCTTTTCTTCTGTGGTGGGACTAAAGGAGGTAAAGCCATGAACGCGTCTTTACACGAAAAAGTCCACTATCTGCGGATGATGGCGGCCCAGGCTGCGAACCAACATCGTCCGCATGGAGGCGTGGAGGCCGTTGATGAACTGCCGCCCGTGTGGAAGCGGCGGAACTCCGAGCCCTTCCACCACTGGTACGTGGCGATGTTGCGGGAGATTCTCGCACACGCAGCGCGTAGGGATGCGCTCGCGA
>JALVEJ010000163.1 GCA_027031025.1 Flavobacteriales bacterium
AAGCTAGTAACAAAATGGGGATAATGTCTTTTAATTGTTGCCAAGCCGTGTATTGAATCAGTCTGCCCGAGTAATGGGTATTGATAAAAAAACTGATAATAGACGTGGCGACACTCGACCATAATAAGCCGTAAATACCGTAGCGGATACCTATAAATATGGCAGCGATAATAATGGCTTTTTTAACCACTTCGAGCTGTAGAAACAAGCCACTTTTACCTTTGACTTTTAAAATATTCAGATTGAAGGCATGCACCGGATACAAAATACCTGTAATGATGATAATCCGGAAATACGGCACGGCAGGCAACCATTTGTCTGTCAGCAAAAAACGAAACAAAGGAACAGCCAAAACGCCTGCTGTGATTAAAACGGGCGCCAACACAAAAATATTCATTTGCAATATTTTTTGATAGACTTGTCGCAAGCGCGTATTGTCATCTTGTATTTTGGCAAATAGGGGATAGGTCACTTTTGTCAAAATAGATGAAAGCGTGCGCACCGGATACATATTCAAATTTTTGGCGCGATCATAATATCCGACTTGTGCCGTTTGAAAATATTTTCCGATAACAATACGATAAATATTGGTAAAAACCGTATCTAAAATTCCGGATATCGTCAGTTTATATCCAAAATTGAAATGGGTTTTAAATTTATCCCAATGAAACACAAGCGCCGGCACCCAACCGCTTTTGAGCCATAGAAACAAAGCGTTAAAAAAAGCTTTGGCTATATTAAAGGCGATTAAACTCCATACACCGAACCCGTAATATGCCATGGCAATACCGATAATACCGCTGATAAAAATAGCCGGAATAGCCACACCGGCTTGGGTTTTAAAGTCCATTTGTTTGGTCAAACGCGTCTGTTGTATGAGTGCAAAAGCATTGATGACAATCACTAAACTTAACCACCGGATTAAATCAATTAATACAGCTTGATCATAAAAACGGGCAATAGCAGGGGCACTTAGCCAAATAAGCGCATAAATCAAGATACTTGCTATTAAATTGAAGAAAAAAACCGTGCTGTAATCATCATTGTCCAAATGTTTGGAACGAATCAAAGATGAGCCCATACCGGCATTGAGCAACGCATTTCCTACTCCTACGAACACTGTAATCATGGCTATCAAACCGAATTGTTCGGGTGAAAGTAGGCGTGCCAATATAATATTGATGACAAACCCAATTCCTTGCACGCCAAACTGTTGTATAAAAGTCCAAAAGACGCCGGAAAGTGCTTGTTTTTTGAGGGACATAAAAAATATTAACCGATCAAATTTTGAATATAAGTGTAGTAAGAACTTTTTTGCCCTTCTACCTGTTTTTTTAAGTCGTCAGTTGATATCCAATGATATCGCCAAGCAATTTCTTCCAAACAAGCGATTTTCAATCCGGTGCGTTTTTCTATCACTTTGACAAATTCGGTGGCGTCGGCAAGGGCTTCATGCGTGCCGGTGTCGAGCCAGGCAAAACCGCGACTGAGCTTGATGAGGCGTAAATTTTCTTGTGCCAAATAAGCTTGGTTAACACTGGTAATTTCCAATTCGCCACGCCACGAAGGTTTGACGTTTTTAGCAATTTCTACTACAGTATTAGGGTAAAAATACAAGCCGACAACGGCATAATTTGATTTGGGCTCTTTGGGTTTTTCCTCTATACTCAACACTTGCCCGTTGACATCAAATTCGGCTACGCCATAACGTTGCGGGTCGTTGACATACGTGCCAAAAATCACAGCTTTACGCTCGTTTTCTACTGTTTGAATGGCATCTAACAGTAATTTTTGTAAGCCGGCGCCATAAAAAATATTATCGCCGAGAATTAAAGCCACGTTGTCATCACCGATAAAATCTTCGCCTATGATAAAAGCTTGTGCCAAACCATCGGGGCTGGGTTGTTCGGCGTAAGATAAGTTAATGCCGAATTGCGAACCGTCTCCTAATAACTTTTTGAATGCCGGCAAATCTTGCGGGGTAGAAATAATCAAAATATCGCGAATGCCCGCCAACATCAAAACCGATAGCGGATAGTATATCATCGGTTTGTCATAAACCGGCAATAATTGCTTGGAAATACTGATGGTCAAAGGATGTAAGCGCGTGCCGGCGCCGCCGGCTAAGATGATACCTTTCATAAGTGATTTTTAGGTGCTCAAAGATAAGAAATATTTTGATTTTTATCTCTAAGGATATTGACATCAACAATCACGGCAATAGATGATATTAAAAACTTGCACCATTGCTTCATTATTCAATCAAGCAACATTTGTTCCATAGTCGATAAGAGTTTTTCTCTCTTTCGATAATTATCAGTTTATCAAAATATATTATTATTTTTACAAAAAAATTTAAGTATGACCTCAGCAGTTTTTCCCGGTTCTTTTGATCCTATCACATTGGGCCATACCGATATTATCAACAGAGCATTACCTTTGTTTGACCGATTGATGATTGCAATTGGCATCAATGTCGATAAAAAATACATGTTTGATACCGAAATGCGTATCAAAATGATAGAAGCGGTTTATCAGGACGAACCAAAGATTGAAGTGGTAAAATACACAGGTTTGACGGTTGATTTTTGTCATCAAAACCAATTACATTTTATTTTGCGAGGTTTGCGAAATCCGGCTGATTTTGAATTTGAAAAAGCCATTGCCCAAACTAATCGAAAGTTAGGGAATGTCGAAACCGTTTTTTTATTGACCGGGCCGGAAACGTCTTTTATCAGTAGTAGTATTGTCCGTGATATTTTACGTAACGGAGGTGATATTTCAAAATTGGTTCCGGCTGAGATATTACCGCTTGTAAACCAAGTCTGTCACTAAACCATATAAGGCGATCTATTTTAATTTAACCGAAATAATTTTAGCCGGACACAAATCGGCGGCTTTTTGAACCTGCTCATATATGGCAATATCCGGTTCTTTTAAGGTAAAAAAGCCTTTGCGTTCGTAGGATTTAACCAATATGCTTTTGCCATCCTTTTTAGACATTTGAAATTGTTGTGGCGCCACCTCGACACAATAATTACAACCGATACATTTTTTCCTTTGTAAAGTTATGATAACCATTATGTTACAACGTTTTAAAGCCTAATTTGTTACGGGTGCGGTTTAAAACATCATTAGCCACCAATCGGGCTTTTTGGGCACCTAATGCCAAAGCTTGATCAATTTCATCTTTATGGTTCATAAAATAATCGTAACGTTTACGCGGTTCGGCAAATTTTTCTAAAATCAACTCAAATAAAGCTTGCTTGGCGTGTCCATATCCAAAATTGCCGGCCAAATATTTTTGACGAAGTGCTTCGGTTTGTTCGGGGTTAGCCAGCAGTTTATATAACGCAAAAACATTATCGGTATCCGGATTTTTCGGGTCCTCGAGCGGCGTGCTGTCGGTCACGATTTTCATGATTTGTTTGCGTAATTGTTTTTCCGGTAAAAAGATATTGATAATATTGTTTCTTGATTTGCTCATTTTGTTACCGTCCGTTCCCGGCACATACATGGTTTGTTCTTGCAAGGCAATTTCGGGAATAACAAAAGTTTCGCCCATTTGCCGGTTAAATCGTTGGGCGACATCGCGGGTCATTTCCAAATGTTGTTTTTGGTCTTTACCCACCGGCACAACATCGGCGTCATATAATAAAATGTCTGCCGCCATAAGCATCGGATAAGTGAATAAACCTACATTGACATCCGAAAGTCTGTCGGCTTTGTCTTTGAATGAGTGAGCCAAAGTCAAGCGTTGATACGGAAAAAAAGTGCTTAAATACCAAGCTAATTCGGTGACTTGCGGCACATCGGATTGCCGGTAAAATACAGTTTTGTCTATATCCAAACCAAAAGCTAACCAAGTAGCTGCCGTGCTGTAAGTGTTTTCTCTTAATGTTTCGGCATCTTTTATTTGCGTCAACGAATGCATGTCGGCTATAAACAAAAAAGATTCGTTTTCCGGATTTTTAGCTTGTTCAATAGCCGGTATAATAGCGCCTAAGATGTTCCCCAAATGTGGTGTGCCGGTGCTTTGGATACCAGTGAGTATTCTCATGTTTTTTATAGAATTTTGAAAAGCAAATTTAAACCATTTTTTTAAATAACCCGAAACAAAAAAGAGAGCCAAAGCAGCTCTCTCTTTCGATTATGTTTGTTTGTGTCCCGTTTGTGTGTTTTATAATTCTTTATGACAGAACCACCAGTCAAAGCAGCCATCTAAACCTTTTCGTCTTTCGGCTTCTTTAATGTCGGTTGCCGGCGGCACAATTACATGATCGCCGATTAAATCGTTGTTGGGCCAATTTTCAGGTGTTGCTACACCAAATCTATCCGAGGTTTGTAAAGCTTTAACCGCTCTGATAATTTCATCGATATTGCGACCGATTTCTTGCGGATAGTAAATCATCAAACGCAAGTTGCCTTTGGGGTCTACCACAAATACGGCACGCACAGTGTTGCTACTCGATTTGCCCGGATGAATCATACCCAAGGCTTTGGACACACCTTCGGCGCTGTCGGCTATCACAGGGAACGGAATTTCGACATTTAAGTTGTCTTTAATCCACTCAACCCATTTGATGTGTGAAAAAACTTGGTCAACGGACAACCCGATTAATTCGACCCCCATTCTTTTAAATTCATCAAATTTTTGAGCAAAAGCGACGAATTCTGTGGTACAAACCGGTGTAAAATCTGCCGGATGGCTAAATAAAACAAACCATTTACCTTCATAGTCGTTAGGTAAGGTCATTGGTCCGTGGGTGGTTTGCACTTTTACTTCGGGAAATTTTTCGCCTAATAATGGCATTCTGGTTATATCTTCCATAATATATGATTTTTATGATTTATTTCGACACAAAATTATATTAAAAACTAGGCTTTGTAAAGATATTTTCTTTAATTTTTCTTATAATAATATAAGAAAAGTTTATTTATCAATACAAGTTTAATAACTTACACTTATTAAACTTATTAAACATAATATTATATTTCATCAAAATTATTGACCCAACTGCGGTAGCAAAACCAAAAATCAAAGCATTCTTCTTCGCGCATGGCTTCTTTGGCTTTTTCTATACTATCCGGTGGCGGCATAATCAAATCGCTGCCGATGAGGCCGTTTTCGGGCCAATTTTCGGGGGCAGCCACATGATAAGTGTCGGTGACTTTCATGGCTTTGATGGCGCGTAAAATTTCGTTCATATTCCGCCCTATTTCTTGCGGATAATAGAAGCTCAATCGCAAAATACCATTGGGGTCTACTACAAAAACCGCCCTAACCGTATTACTACCGGATTTTTGGGGATGTATCATTCCCAAAGTTTTAGAAACGCCTTCGGCACTATCGGCAATCACCGGAAAAGGGATTTTGATATGAAAGGTTTTTTCGATTTTTTCAACCCATTCAATATGCGAAAAAACTTGGTCAACCGACAGCCCTATCAGTTCTATATTAAGTTTTTTAAAAGTGTCGTATTTTTTGGCAAATGCTACAAATTCGGTTGTACAAACCGGTGTAAAATCGGCCGGATGACTAAACAAAACAAACCATTTGCCTTCATAATCCCGAGGAATAGACATTTTGCCTTTGGTAGTTTCAACTTCAAATTCGGGAAATTTTTCTCCCAAAATAGGCATTCGTGTTGTCTGCATAAGTTATTATTTTTTACAAATGTAATAAAATTTACATAATGAAATAGTTCCTGTTTATAAAAAAGTACATCCCACAGAAGTATGCGGGATGCTAGGATGTTTTAATCCTTCGGCATATAGCCTTATTGTGATAAGATTAAAATCTGACACAAAGTTAATAAAAAATTGGAAATAATTACAACAAATTAAATAAAAAATTGTAAATTCGTTGCATTAATCATTTCTTATAAATTTATTATTATGAACAATCGCACAATTCTAGGTATCGATTTGGGGACTAATTCATTGGGGTGGAGTGTTTTGGAAAAAGAATCTAATCAATTTAAATTAAAAGATAAAGGCGTTGTCTTGTTTGACGAAGGCGTTATTACGGAAAAAGGCAATGAGAAATCAAAAGCGGCTGAACGCACGGTATATCGCAGTGCAAGAAGATTGGTTTTTAGGCGCAAATTACGCAAATATGAAACTTTAAAAGTGCTTGCCAAACATCAAATGGTACCGTTGAGCTTAGAAGAAGTAAAAGCTTGGCAACTAAGTAACTTTTCCGGATATCCAAAATCTCAAGCATTTTTTGAATGGTTGCGAACTGATGATAAAATTTTAAAAAATCCCTATTTTTTAAGGGCAAAAGCTGTAAATGAAAAACTTAATAAACAAGATTTGGGACGTGTTTTTTATCATTTGGCACAACGGCGGGGATTTTTAAGTAATCGTTTGGAAAAAGCTAAAAACGAAAAAGAAACAGGGGTTGTCAAAGAAAATATAGCTGAAATTAGTAAGAAGATAGAATCATCCGGCGCCAAAAGTTTAGGAGAATATTTTTGGCAACTGTATCAAAAAGACCGATCTGCCACAGAAAATAAAATTCGTAAACAATATTTAGGTAGAAAGGAACATTATCTCAAAGAATTTGAACTGATTTGTAAAACTCAAGAACTACCGGAAGAGCTTTGCTTAGCATTAAAAAAAGCTATTTTTTATCAAAGACCTTTAAAATCACAAAAAGGATTGGTCGGGAAATGTGTGTTTGAACCGCGTAAAAACCGGATACCTGTTTCACATCCGACTTTTGAAGCTTTTAGAATGTGGAGTTTTATCAATAACATCAAAATTAAGACGCCTTATGATGAAGATATGCGGCCTTTGACCGATTTTGAAAAGCAAAAAATTATTCCCTTGTTTGAATCCTCACCATCAACCAAACATTTTAAATTTGAAAAAATAGCCAAAAAATTAATTGCGCCGGAATTTAAAAAAGCTAAAATTGCATATCAAAAATCAAAAGAAGTCGGCTTGGCTCATTATCTGTTTAATTATGATTTAAAGACTTCTGTAAGCGGTAGTCCGGTTACGGCATTGTTTAAAAAATATTTGGGTGATGATTGGACAGAACGGGTTTTTACTTATGAAATTACTAAACCTAGTGGGCAAAAACTTATAAAAACAGCCGATTTTCATGATATTTGGCATGTCTTATTTACATTTGAAGATGATGATAAAATCAAAGAATATTTTACCTTGAAACTTGGTTTGGATGAAGAAACCGTAGAAAAATTTGTAAATTTTAATCTGCCTCAAGGTTATGCATCTGTCAGCTTTAAAGCTGCGCGTAAAATATTAGATTTTCTAATCGAGGGATTTACTTATGACAAAGCGGTTATTTTAGCACGTATTCCTGATATTGTAGGTATGGAACTCTGGGGTGTTCCTGAAAACAGAAAAAAAATCATTGATAAAGTTCAACAAATTTTTGAAAATAACAGCCAAAAGCAAAAAATCGATAGTTCTGTAAATAAGACGCTTTATGAGTTATATCAAAACAAAATTTCAAACTCGCTGGCGCTGGAAAATCTTTTAAAAACTAATATTTATAAAGTGTTTGGAAAGAAAACTTTCGAAAATTTACCTGAGAATGAGAAATTATTACAAACTGCTTTCCGGATTCTTATGGAACGTTTGCAATATGAAAAACTTGAAGATCAGTTTATTAAACAACAAACTATCGAAGAACAGGTCAAAGATTACTTGAAAAAAACATTTAATGTTACTGATAAAGAACTCAAACTTTTATACCATCCGTCTATGACGGATATTTATCCAAAACCACCATTGGCAAAAGACGGAAAAAGGTATTTAGGTAGCCCTATTATCAATAGTATCAAAAATCCGGTAATGATGCGTGCCATGCATTTGTTACGCCGTTTGGTCAACGAATTGATTCGCAAAGAGATTGTCAATAATGAAACGGTAGTTCATATAGAATTAGCTCGCGATTTAAATGATGCCAACATGCGAGCTGCCATAAAAAAACACCAACGGGAACGTGAAAAAGAACATCAAAAATACGTTGAAGAAATCAGAAAAACATTCTTGGAAAATGGTATAAACAGAGAACCGAATGCCGAGGATATCCGCCGATATCGTTTGTGGAAAGAACAAGGTGAAATCAGCATTTATACGGGAGAGCCAATACCTTTGCACTTATTGTTTGATGGTAACCGTTATGATTTTGAACATACGGTGCCTAGAAGCCAAAGCTATGACAATTCGTTAGCCAATCTAACCATAGCAGAAAGTTATATTAACAGAGATATTAAGAAAAACAAACTGCCTTCAAGTTTAGATAATTTTGAAGAGATACAACAGCGCTTGGAACCTTGGAAAGCCAAACTATCAAAATTAGAAAGTGATATAAACACTGAAATTACAAGAACCCGGATGGCGACTACCAAAGAAGAAAAAGACCGGCATATTCAAAACCGCCATTACTTAAAAATTCAAAAGGATTATTGGGAGAAAAAAGTTAATAATTTTGAACTGGCTGAAATCAAAGATGGTTTTAAATACAGTCAACTTAATGATACCCGTTTGATAACTAAATATGCCCGAGCCTATCTAAAAAGTGTTTTTCCTGTTGTGCATATCGTTAACGGTAACATAACGGCAGAGTTTAGGAAATTGTGGGGAATACAAGAAAAAGATGAGAAAAAATCACGAAGTAATCATATTCATCATGCCATAGACGCAACGGTAGTTGCCGCTATTACAAGATATGCCTACAATAAATTAGCTGAAGCTTGGAAAAAGAAGGAAGAAAATCTTGAAAAAGAGGCCAAAAAATTAATTGAAGAAACCAAACCTTGGGAAACGTTTACAACAGATATTCTAAATCTGCACAAGGAGACGTTTATATTTCACGATTTTAAAGATAATTTGCCCAAACATACTAAGAAGAAAAAACGAAAAAGAGACGTTATTGAATATCGTTGTGTTAAAACTTTACCGCTATGGTTTCAAAAATTAGTAGAAAAAGGCGTTTATAAACCTGATAAAGATTATAAAATAATTGATGATAATGGTGTTATATCATATAAAATTCCAAAATATTTAGAAGGCGATACGGCTCGTGGGGTATTGCACAGAGAAAGCATCTACGGTGCCATAGCTCAAAAAGATGATAAAGGACATATTATTAAAGATAAAAATGGCGAAGTGCAAGTTGATTACGTCATAAGAAAAGCCATAGATAATATAAGTGTGTCCGATGCTGAAAAAATTGTAGATCCGGTTGTTCGCAAAATTGTGTTGAATGATTTGAAAACAAAAACCGAATTGATAAAGAAAAAAGATGAAATCAATAAAGCTTTAAGAAACACTACCGAAGAAAAAGAAGCGGAATTGTTAAAAGAAAAAGAACAATTGGAAACAGAATTAGCCAAATTATTCCGTTTACCGACCAATAAAGGTGGTTTTGTTCCTATCAGAAAAGTACGTATAAAAACACGTGTTAAAGAACCATTACCTGAATTTAAAAAACACAGAGACCTTTCTGCAAAACCATATAAGCAGTGGATACATGTAGAAAATAAGGAAAATTATGCGATGGCTGTTTATGAGGGAATGGATAGAAAAGGAAAACTGCAAAGAGATTTTGAAATCATAAAAAACATAGAGGCGGTAGAATACTTTAAACGCTCAAATGTTCAATACCGTCAAAATCATGAATTGGTCCCAGAAACCAAAAAAGGTTTAACTTTAAAGTATATACTTAAAAAAGGTATGAGTGTTTTGTTCTACAAGGACACACCGGACGAATTAAAAGAACTATCAAAAGAAGAGTTGGTAAAACGTTTGTTTGTTATTATAAATCTCGAAAAAGATGGACGATTTTATTTTTTACCACAACAATTAGCTGGTGAGATGAAAGACGTAAAAGAAAACACAAGTAGTCAGATTGTTTTTAATAACATTTCTTTATTAAGATTGAGAAAATCAAAATGGAATTTTATTGTCAATAATATTGATTTTAAAATTTCAATAGATGGCAAAATCGATTTTAAATTTTAATAACAAAGCTCAAAAATGAAATTGTTTAAATATTTAAAGTACAAACTAAACCGATTTAATCGATGATGTAAACGCCGTCGCCGTTGTGGTTTGATTAAAATCGTTCTTTGACAATATTAAAGGGAAATGTAAAATACAAACAACATTTGTTGTGGTTTGATTAAAATCGTTCTTTGACAATATTAATTCCAAGACCAAGCAATCGCAGAGCAAAGTTGTGGTTTGATTAAAATCGTTCTTTGACAATATTTCACTTTTGCTTTTTGTGCCTTTTGCAAAGTTGTGGTTTGATTAAAATCGTTCTTTGACAATATTTTTGTTTTGGTGGGG
>JALVEJ010000164.1 GCA_027031025.1 Flavobacteriales bacterium
CTTATTATGTAATGCCGATCTTCATATTCTCTTTCAAAAAAAAGAGGTGGTCGATACCGTAATGCCGTCCAAAATATTAGGTATGATGGCCAGTCAAAAACCTTCAATTATTGCCGGTAATCAAAAATCGGAAGTGGCTAAAATCATGAATGAATCTAAAGGTGGCTATTATTTTGATAATAATGAGGTTGATAAAATTGTGGAAACTATTCTGAAACTGAAAGAAAATCCGGAACTCAGAAAAACTTTGGGCCAAAATGCCCGTCGATATGTGCAACAAAATTTTGACAGCCAAAAAATACTGCAAAACTTTACTCAAAAAATTAATGAATTATTATCCGAATAAAGTATATAATTATTTGTCCGTGTGATCCCCCGGCACCCACAAACACCCATCCATATCAACCACCTGATTATCAACAATTTTAATCCCTTCGCTTTCCAGTAATTCTTGCATCAGGTTTTGTCCTTCAAAGTGCATTTTGCCGGTTAGTAAACCTTTGCGGTTTACAACACGGTGCGCCGGAATATCGCGGTTATATTTTTGACTGTTTAACACCCAACCAACCATTCGGGCGCTGCGTTTATTACCCAAATATGCAGCAATATGTCCGTAAGTGGTGACTTTTCCGGGCGGTATTTGCTTGACAATTTGCAAGACTTTCTGATGAAAATTATTCGATGAAGTCATAAGCAAATTTAAACAAAAAATGATTAATGTTAGACTTTTAGAAAATTTAAACTTGACAACACTACAATCTTAGTATAATTTTAGCTAAAACATTATAAAAAAACTGTTATGATGAAAAAATTAACCTTGTTTTTATTAAGTTTGGTATTTGTTCTTAATCTTAGTTACGGGCAAACACCGCAGGTAATAGATACCATATTACCTTTTGATGATATTCATTGGGGCAATATGAATTGTAGTGCCATACAATATTCTAATGATAGCATTGCCGCGTATGGCAGCGATTATAGAATAGGGGTCAATTTGTTCTACAAAGACTTTTTTAACTTCCAAAATGAAGGGGAAGCTTATTTTGAAATCAGTTATAATAGTGGCGGACAATGGCAAGCCGAACAAGTTCGAATAAATGGTAGCAAAGCACCGGCAATGCAAAGTAATTATACTTCAAATACACATTATTATATCCGGATTAAATTCAATCAAGATCATTCGGAGGATTATGTTATAGCAAGTGGCAATTACGACGATGCAGGTGGTAATGTGGTTGAAACACATACGTATAATCTATCGGATAAAGCATGGAACATATTAAGTTCCTCAAATTTTCACGTAAAATTATGGGACAATTATGCCGGAACCAATTCCAGTATAACCGTTTGGCAAGTCATGTTGAAAAATGTTATTCCGGTGGATAACAGCCCGAATATCGTTTCGCAAGAAATCTTTAATTTTGAAGACGGCAATATGCCGGCTTCCTTAGTTCCGACAGAAACGGATTGGTCGGTTGATACAACACAAGGCTACAATTCCAATGCTTCCTTACATGCCGAAGCGCCGGTAGGAGAGGAAAGAAGCGTCTATATGGATTTGCCGGAAAATACAGTCAGTATTGAATTTGACGTTAAATACCAGTCTGAAACACACAAACCCGCATATTTTTCTGCTGATTCCTTAGCATATGCTTATTTTGATCACTCATCAACCGGTTGTTGGAAACATTATAAATGGCAGTTTAACGACCACCAACCACACCGTGTTTATTGGAAAATTGCCGGAACCGCTTATGATCAACTACCCGGTAAACTTTGGATAGATAACATTCATTTAACATATGATAATTATTCCGGTATTAATTCAGAAAACTATACTCAAAATCCAATTGTTTACCCCAATCCGGCTAAACATATTTTACATTTTACCAAGCCCGTTCAAGCGTATGAAATTTATGACACAACCGGCAAACTCATACAAAAAGGACGACATAACCGCCAGAGCATCTATTTGAAAATCAAGCAAAAAGGCATGTATTTAATCAAAGCTTATGACCGGAATCAACGGATTGAGGTGTCCAAATTTTTGATTGAATAATATTATAACGGCTCTATATCGATTGAGTTGGGTAACATATAATAGTTTAAACAATCATTCCACCTCTTCTTGGGTTTCGATGATTCTGTTTTGATGGTTTTATTACAATAATTTCAGCCCTTCGGGCTTCATATATAAAGAATCCCGAAGGGGTTATTTATAGACAAAACAATCAAAATTCACCATTGAACCCCGAAGGGGTGATATATTTATAGATTAAACAATAAAAAAAACACCTTTGAACCCCGAAGGGGTGACATGATTATAGAAAATTTGAAACGTTAAAAATCATAAACCCCGAAGGGATGAAATTATTTGAAAATAGCCCTGATTATAGGGTTTTGAACCTAATTTATTATTACCCACACACAATAACATAGACACATTGTAACTTATTGATAATCAACATTAAATTAAAAAAAGCTATCCGTTTCGGGATAGCTTTTTTAGTATTAATAATCAAAAAGTATTATTGAAAATCCTCCGGTTTCAAAGTATTGGTTTTGGCGTCTTTCAAATTAAATTCGATATTTTGGACACCTGTGGCAATAACGATTTTTGCCGGTATTTTGATCCCATTTACCGCTTTATAATCTTTAAAATAAACCGGTTGTGTCATTTCTCTATCTTTTACCTTGCGATGCGATACTTCTTTGTCTTTTAAACCGGTTTTGACATTAAAAAAATGTTCGGTACCGTCTTTGTCGACAATAACATAATAATCATTACCGTCAAAGCTGTCCATCCGGTTCAATTTACCGGTTTTAAGCAAGTCGAGTTCTTGTATGGGTTGGGTTTTGTTTTGATAGTCTTTAATTTCCTCAGGGGTCATTTCTATTTTTTGTCCACGCACAATTTTATAACCTTTTTGTCCGTCAAAAACTTCTTTACTCAAGACCATGCCCATACCTTCGGTTTGGCTTAAAAATTTGTGAGGCGCCATGGCTTTGGTAGTCATTTGTATGGTCATGCCTTGCATTTTGGTTTCATAAACCGCCTCTAGTGATTGGGTTTTGTCCAATGAAGCTTTACCGCCAATGGCATCGATATAGTGATTGATAACTGATTTGACCGTGACTCCATCGGGTATTTTTTGGTTCATTTTAGGCGCTTGCGTAGGATTGCCGTATTTGTCAAAAAACTTGACCGGATAGCCGGCTTTTTTAAGTCCCGGAACGGTTGTAGCCGCATTACCGGCAACGACTATCCTTGCTTTATCCGGATGTAAATATGTTTTTGCAGCGGTTTGTATATCATCTACGGTTACGGCATCAATCTTTTGCAAAAAAGTTTCGTAATAATCTTCCGGTAAATTATTGACATAAATATCATAGGCTTGGTTGGCAATCGTAGCGGGTTTTTCCATTTTTAAGACGAAATTACCCATATATTTTTGTTTGTTGTTTTCTAAAACTTTCGGGTCTACTTTTTCATTGACTATTTTATTAATTTGCGCCATTGTAACAACAACCGCACTATCGGCAACGGCATTGCGCACACTGGTTGAAGCTTGAAACAAATCGCCGTATTTATTGGTGCCGAAACGGCTGCGGGCGCCATAGGTCCAGCCGTGTTTTTCGCGCAAAGTCATATTTAGATACGAATTAAAATCGCCGCCTAAAATGGAATTCATCAATAAAACTTTTTGATAATCGGGGTTGTTTTTTCTGATATCGGAGCGGTGAACTACCTTGATTTCGGTTTGCTCGGCATTGGGCATATGCACAAAATCTACTTCGGTAGCCGGCACATTTTTGATGGCAGGTAAAGCTGTCCCCCGCACCTGAGGCGCTTTTGCCCAAGAGCCAAAATGTTCTTTGGTCATTTTTTTGACATCTTTCAGCTTGACGTCTCCCACTACAATCAAATAAGCATTATTGGGGGTAAATTGTTTTTTGTAATATTGATTGACATCTTCCAATTGGATATTTTTTAAATGATCAATCGTAGTAATTTCGCCGTAGGGATGTTGTCCGTAAGCCAATTTTTGCATGACACGTCGTGCTGCTGCCGGTGTGCTTTTTTCAGAAGTTTTTAAACTTTCGATAAGTTTTTCTTGTTCTTTTTTAAATTCTTCTTTTGAAAATTTGGGGTGTAGTGCTTGGTCGGCAGTCAGTTTTAATATCTCAGGAAAAAATTTACTTAAAGTATTCAGACTAAATCCGCCGTCATACAAATTGACATAAGCGCCGTAAAAATCAATTTTTTTATTAAACTCGTCTTTTGACACGGTTTTCGAACCGCTTCCGAGTAGTGCGCTTAGCAAATCGTCGCTGCCTTTTTTGTCGCGAAGCCGCACCGGAGAATTGTCAATACGCAGGCTGGCATTGACACGTGGTAATTTGTGATTTTCAACTACAATTACCGTCAAGCCGTTATCGAGTTTAAATACTTCGGGTTTTTGAAATTTGATAGTCGGTGCAGGGTCCGGTGTCGGCATCTGGTTGATATCTTCCATTTGCATTGTTTTTGTTTGATTTTCAGAAAAATCTTCTTGGGTTTCAGCTTGCGGCGTAGCTTGTTGTGTAGAGCCACAAGACATGTTAAATAGTAATAATATTACAGGTAAAATATAGGCTAGTCTTTTCATTGGTTTTCAGATTTAGATTGATCGTCTTTTTTAGGTAAATATTTGAGCAAAACGCGTTGGTTTTGGTTAAGATATTTTTTGGCTACACGCCTTAAATCTTCACGGGTAATACTTTTATAAATATCCAAATCTTTATTGATTAATTCCGTATTGCCATATAATACATGGTAGCGCGCCAAACTATTGGCAATACCTTGCATGGTCGTGTTTGAATTGACAAAATCGTTTTCAATTTTATTTAATATTTTTTGGTAATCTTCTTCGGAAATCAATTGGGTTTGCACTTTGGCAATTTCTTCGTCAATTTCTTTGGTTAAATCATCTAAACTGACATTATCATTCATAGGAATAGCAAAAATAACGTAGGTACCGTAGTCTTCTTGACTGATATTAAAGGCACCTACCATTAAGGCTTTTTTCTTATCATCGACGAGTTTTTTATACAAAACCGAGCTTTTGCCATCGCTCAAATAGGTTGATAACATATCGAGTGCGTAAGCATCGCGGTCTTTCATCGATGGGGTTAAATAGGCTTGCATAACCGCCGGTTTTTGGATATTTTTATCGTAATAAACCGCATGTCGCTCTTGGGTAATAGGCGGTTCAATGATTTTTTGACGTTTGATATCTGCTCCGCGCGGAATACTGCCAAAGTATTTTTTGATGAGCTTTTTGGTTTGTTCTTTGTCGATATCGCCGGCAACGACCAAGGTGGCATTGTTCGGCACATAATATTTTTTGTAAAAAGCGATAAACTCGTCTAACTTGGCGGCATCAAGGTCTGCCATTTTGCCGATAGTGGTATGCTTGTAAGGATGTTTGGTAAAGACATTGTCTTTAATGGCTTCTAAGAAATGCCCGTAGGGTTGGTTGTCATAACGCAAGCGTTTTTCTTCTTTGACCACTTCATTTTGTGTATCAACACCTATTTGGTTGATGACGGCATGCCTCATCCGTTCGGCTTCCATCCACAGTCCGAGTTTTAAATTGTTGGAAGGGAACACTTCATAATAATATGTGCGGTCATCAGTGGTATTAGCGTTGTTTTGTCCGCCATGCGAACTGACAATTTCAAACCATTTACCACGCGGGATGTTTTTGGTGCCTTCAAACAATAAATGTTCAAAAAAATGGGCAAAACCCGTTCTGCCGGGTTCTTCATCTTTAGCGCCCACATGATACATTACACCGACAGACACAACAGGAGCGGTATGGTCTTCGTGCAAAATAACATGTAGTCCGTTAGGTAAATCAAATTCTTCATAAGCAATTTTCTGAGCCATTAATACTTGTATTTGTGCCAATAAAATAAGCGTTAGTAAAAATTTTAATTGTTTCATTTTTAATTATTTATGTTATTGTTTTGGTTTTATAAATATAGCAGGGTCCGGTTCTGGCGGATTGATTTTGACCGTATCAAAAGTCATGGTTTGAACGGTGTTGCCATCTACTTCGTTGATGATTTTAGTTGGTAATAATACCCCGTCAAAGGTTTTATAGTCGGTTGGTTTGGTGATGACAATATGACCGTCTTTTACAACTTTTATAGCCATTAACAAACCGGTTTTCGGGTTGAAATATGCCACAAAATCTTTAACGCCACCTTCAATCGGTTGGTCAAATGTCATTTGCAAGGTTTCGGCTTGGATACTGTCCATTTTTTGCTGACCGAGATATTTTAAATGTCTGCCATGTGCTTTGTAATTATAAAAATAGCCAAATAAATTTTGGGCTTTTTCTTTAAATCTCGCGGCCAAGCTATCCGGTATATCGGTATAAGCAAAATTGTCAAACTTGTAGCCTTTTTGTCCGTCAAAGGCAAGGGCAACGATATCTTGTCCCATCATATTGAGCTTGATAAACATTTTACCGGAATCGCTTTTATAATTTTCCATGGGAAAATCCATTCCATTAACAGTCATAGTGCCTTTTTGCAATATGCTATGAACCTGTTTCAGTTTTTCACCACCGATTTTTTCAATGTATTTTTGTGCAATTTCATCGGCTTTTTGAGCTTGTAAGCCTGTAAGACTTATCATCAAAGCGAGTAAAAATAATTTTTTCATGTTACTTGTTAATTTTAAAGATTGTTTTTTATAAACGATAAAAATACAAAAATGTTACTTACATATGCGTTCTTTATAAAGATTTTTTTTTTGATTTTTTTACTTTCTTATATCCGATGAAACCGGACTTTGGTCGAATGAAAAGCGTTGTTGGTTAAATGGAAACACTGGGTTTGACATATAAAACTTAGTTTTGAAAAAATTAAAACAATTTTATGAGACAATTTTTTTTACTACTCACCACGTTCAGCTTATTTTTAGTAAGTTGTGACACCAATGACAATAACGACCCGGCTACGCCTTGCGAAGCTCATTTTTATACGATTGCTGCAACTTCGGTACAATCAACAGGCACGACATATGAAGTTTACCGGTATCAAAAATCGGATGTTTTATCCTCTCCGGAGGTGTTATACACAGGCAACCCGTTCGATCCTAATCTAGGGGGAAGTATATTGACACGCGCCAATGCTGCTCTCAATGATGATGCCGGCATTTATATTTATTCTTTCCCCGGTGTTTCGTCGCAAGAATATTATAAATATGATGCCGCTGCCAATACATTTGAACGTGCGCCGTTAGCGTCTGTAAATAATCCCGAATTTGTTAGTAACCAACTGAGATTTTTACGTTTTCAAACTTTTATGAATAGTGGTGTTATCACAACCGATCTAAGTATAATTGATGAAAATAATAATGTCGTCAGTCAAGTACATGCCGGTTTGGATTTATCTCAACAAAACACGGGCATGAACAATGTTTTTGACATTTTATCAAGCACCGACCGGCAAAATAAATTGTTTTATTTGGCCAATACCTTACTTTTTGTCTATGATACGTCTGCTGATACTTGGACGGATTATTCTGTTGAAACTTTTGATAACACCAATAATAAGGTCTATTACAGAGGATTTGAATATGTCGGCAATAATACTTTTTATGCTTTAAAAGGCGATGAAACCGACCCGAATAATCTTACTTTGCAATTGGTTAAAATAGAAATTGCCGGCAATACAGTGCAAGTCAGCGTGCTAAAAGATTTAACCAATGCTTTGAGCGTGTCTGCACAGGATGTTATAGGTGCCCAGCGTCGTAATTGGATCAATTCTACTTATGATGCTTGTGATAATTCCTATTATTTTAAAGTGTCTTATTCAAATCCGGTAAGTACGCGATTATTTGAAATTAAACTCGAAAGCGACACTATCAATGAAAGTATAACTAACGGCAAAATATTTTACGGCTTAAATATTAATCCTTAAAAACCATTTATAAATGAAAAAAACAGCTTTATTATTCTTATCATTAATAGTCCTATCTGCTTGTACCAATGACGAAGGCGAAGAGACCAATATTGAACCTTGCGGCGGTAGAGAATTTATGTATTACAGCATTGACGGCGGTAGTAAAGTCAATATTGATGCCTATACCGGAAAATTGTTAATCGGGCAAGGTGCTGACGGTGATGCTTATGATATTTGGAGTGATGACAATTTTTATTTGCATACCTCAACTACCGAAACCGGTGTCTATCAATATATTGTTGATTATCACAATGAAAGCGGTGTCAATTTATTTATACCCGGCATTATTGACCCGTTTAATGCAGGAACCACCGGAATTGATATCCAATTTGTAATTGAAGATAATGGCACCGAAGTCGGGGAATGTATCCGTATAACCTTTAACGGTACATATAATGATGCCAATGGTAATAATCACACCATTTCCGGAGAATTGCAAATTCAATTGGATATTGTTCATCAATAATTGACAAAACTACAATTTGCCATTTGGCTACACAGCGGTTTGATTAGTTTTTTGACTCTCAAACCGCTTTTTTTATAGTTTTACTGATATTTCTCTTATAATTCTAGAACAATTGAAAAAAAACTTAATGATTTTAATGTTAAATGCTTTAATGCTTTGAAAACTAGGTTGTTAACAAAAAATTGAGGAAATTTTTCTTCTAAAAAACATATTGCCTAAAATCCTCAATAAATCCGTAAATTAGCGCACAAAAGATGTGTTTATGACCAATGAGACCAAAAAATTGATGATTTTCCGGTTTTCGGCAATGGGCGATGTCGCTATGACCGTGCCGGTTATTCAAGCTTTACTTAAATCATATCCGGATACTGAAGTTGTGATGGTTTCGCGTCCGTTTTTTGAGCCTTTGTTTGCATCATTACCGCGAACAAAATTTGTGGGAGTTGATTTAAAGCAAACTTATAAAGGCTTATGGGGTTTGTTTCGTCTTTATAAATTTTTAAAACAAGAAAAACCCGATGCCATTGCCGATTTGCATGATGTTTTACGTACCAAAATTTTAAGTGCATTTTTTAAATTAGGCGGTTTTACCAACATCGCCGTGATTGATAAAGGCAGGGCAGAGAAAAAAGCTTTAATCCGTCCGCAAAACAAAATTTTCAAACCTCTGAAAACAACACATAGACGGTATGCCGAAGTGTTTGATAAATTAGGATTTCATGTTGATATTCAACATTTTAAACCTGTATTGCCCCCATTATCCAATCAAGTAAAATTGTTTTTAGCGCCATTACAAGACCAAAAAGTTATGGGTATTGCGCCTTTTGCCGCTCATAAAGGCAAGCAATATCCCTTGGAAAAAATGCAGGAAGTGATTCGTTTATTACTGAAAAAAGATGCCGATTTGGTTATTTTATTATTTGGTGGAGGAAAAACAGAAAAAACTTTGCTTGATGACTTGGAACAAATAGACCGCAATCGTGTGATAAATGTAGCCGGTATTTTTTCGTTTGAAGAAGAATTGCAATTAATCAGCCGCTTACAACTGATGCTGAGTATGGATTCGGGCAATGGACATTTAGCTGCATTATTTGGTGTTCCGGTGTTGACTATTTGGGGAGCGACTCATCCTTATGCCGGTTTTGCGCCGTTTAATCAACCGGATGAAAACTGGATTTTACCGGATTTAAAACAATTTCCACAATTACCGACTTCGGTTTATGGCAACAAAACATTTGAAGGTTTTGAAAAAGTTTGGAACACGATAAAACCTGATGCAGTGGTTGAAAAGATTTTAAGTTTGCTTCATCAACTCTAAAAACTCTTTGCGTTTGGCTTTTGATAGCGGTATGGTAGATTGGTTAACCAATTCCAAATAACCTTCGTTTAAGTATCGAATAACATATTTTATATTGACAATATGTGAGCGATGCGATTGAAAAAAGTTTTTTTCTTTCAAGATATCCAAGAATTTCCCCAAATTGTAAGAACTTAAATATTCACGATCATCTTTGCAAATGATTTTGGTATAACCACCGGCGCCTTCTAATCTTATTAAATCATCTTTTTTGACAAATATATAACCTTCTTGAGTTGGTATGGAGATGGTATTACTTTTTTCTGTTAATAAATCTAAGAGTATTTTGTTGTTTTCTTTTGCCGATTTGAGCTGGATATTTTTTTCAGCTTTCCTGATAGCTTCCGCAAGTGCCTCGTCATCAATTGGTTTGACAATATATCCGATAGCTGCATGCCTGATGGCTTGAATGGCATAATTGTCATAAGCCGTGACAAAAATTACTTCAAAATCCGGTTCGTCAAATTGTGACAG
>JALVEJ010000165.1 GCA_027031025.1 Flavobacteriales bacterium
GTCTGTGTCAACCAGTTTTTTACCGAAAATTTCGGACAAACGTCCTTGCGTAACACGGCGTAACAAATCCATTTGCCACAAACGATCTTGTGCCGATAAATATCCGACAGCCGTATATAAATCCTGTTCATTTTGAGCAATGATATGTGGTGTGCCATGTGCATCTCTATAGACTTGAACATCACCGGTCATTCCGGCTATTTTAATGTTTTGATTATAATCGGGAAGCGCTGATTTTTTGATATTTTGTATATAAAAATAACCGCCAACGGCTAAAATCAGAAGTAAAAGTAAAATGTATTTTAAGGTTTTTTTCATAGTCATTTGGTTTTTGTAATAAATTTTGAATGTTTCTTTATCACAAGTTTCAGTTAAAACATATTTTAGAAATACAACAGTGTTAGATTGCTATAAATTACAACTCACGCTTCAAATATACTATTTTTTATGCAATGCTTATTAATCTACCGCTAACTTATGAGATTTTACCTATTCTTGTTCCGGTTTGGATAAAAAATGAAATTAGATAAGGATATTAATAATATCGGGATTTAGCTGTATTTTTGTCTGAAAGAATTTTATATATGAAAGATGTCCGGCTTATCCAAAAGTATTTTGATTTAACACCGCAACAAAAACATCAGTTTGAGCAGTTGTATCCCTTATATAAGGATTGGAATAGTAAAATAAACGTCATATCACGTAAAAATATTGACGAACTTTATACCAATCATGTTTTGCATTCTTTGGCAATTGCCAAAATTATTAAGTTTTTGCCGCAAGCTGATATTTTAGATGTAGGCACCGGTGGAGGCTTTCCGGGTGTTCCATTAGCAATTATGTTTCCTGAAACCAATTTTCATTTGGTGGATAGTATCGGTAAAAAACTTAAAGTGGTGAATAGTATAGCAGATACTTTACAATTAAAAAACGTCAGTACAAAACATGACCGAGTAGAAAATATTGCAGGGCAATATGATTTTATCGTTAGCCGGGCAGTAACCAAGATGCCAGATTTTGTGAAGTGGGTGAAAGGAAAAATAAAAAAAGATTCCATACACCCATTAAAAAATGGTGTATTATACCTTAAAGGTGGTGATCTGACTGAAGAGCTTTCGCCTTACAAAAATGTAAAGATTTTTGATTTAAAAAAATATTTTGACGAGCCCTTTTTTGAAACCAAAAAGCTTGTCTATTTACCCATAAAATACCGGAAATAATTATTTTAATCCGGCTATATATTTAGCGATGGCTTCTCTTTCTTCTTTTGAAGCATGTTTTAATTGCATTAAAACCGGCTTCATATATTGAAATTCATCGGGATGGACTATAGGATTACCTTTCCCTTCTAAAAAGTTTAAGATTTTAGAAGCATTTCCATCGTATTTGTTGGATATGTCTTTAAAAGCCGGACCTACAATTTTCTTTTCGGGATGATGACATAGTGTACAGCCCTTTTCTATAGTTAATGACTTACCATCTATGTTTAGTATGTCGGTGGTTAATGGATTGATGTTTTTTTTTGGTGAAACAAAACCAACCAATAATATAAAACTGCTGATTAATAAAATATAATTTTTTTTCATAATTCCTTGTTTTTTAATTCAAAATTAGTTAATTGATTAGTTAAAAAATGTAATTTTTATAACATAAGATTGAAAAAAACAATTTATTCGATATTTTTTATTAAAATTCGATATTTTTCTATTTTTAAAACTAATTCAGGCTTTGTTTGGTATGCATTTATATAAACCTTAAAGTATTAAAATTGCTCTATAAAAAAACCACCCTTTCGAGGTGGTTTTTTTATCATGTAAGAAAATTTCTTATTTGTTGTTTAAGATATAATCGGCTAAAGCGGCTCTTTCAGCATCACTCATTTTTTTGGTGGTAGCCAAGTTGGGTTGCATAACGGCAAAATTAGCAGGATCAACAACTGCTTTACCTTCACCTTTTAAGAATTTAACCAAGTCGTCTTTTTTGCCGGCATAAGCAGCAGCAATTGCTTTAACAGCCGGTCCAACGGTTTTTTTGTCAATTTGATGGCAAGCTACACAACCATTGTTTAAGAATAAAGATTTTCCGTCAACACTTGCAACGGCATCTTTGGCGGCATCAGTAGCATCTTTAGCAGCTTCTTTAGTTGCATCAACAGCTTCTTTTGCGGCATCTTTTGTAGCTTCGGCTGCATCTTTAGCAGCATCTTTTGTAGCTTCTACTGCGTTATTGGCAGCATCTTTAGCTTTGTTGGCGTTGTCGCCACCGCATGATGATAATCCAATCATCAAAACGGCTAACATTAATAATCCTAATTTTTTCATAACTTAAATATATTTTTTTAATTGTGCAAAGATATAATAAAATGATAAACATCACAATTTTACTTGAATTTTTTTTACAATTTCTTTAACATCTGTTACGGGCAATTGACACGTATTATCGACACAAAGGTAAATATAAGTCTTACCGGATACATACCGGTCTTTTAATAATGGTAAATCTGAAGGCATTACAGAAAATGCTGAAATCTTATTTGGGATGTAATAGTGTAATAAGTCCTTGTTTTTGGATTCAGCATTCTTACCGGTGATGGCTATTTCGTAAAACGGACCAAGATGGTCAAGCATATTGTTAAGCCATTGGTAGTAGCCGGGTGCATAACGGTCAATTTTGGGTAGTATGTTGTGTAACATTTGACGGCTTCTTTCAATATAATCCCGTTTTTCAAAAAAATGTCCCAATTTGAACAGATTTTCTGCCATAATAGCATTGGATGACGGGATAACATTGTCATCAATT
>JALVEJ010000166.1 GCA_027031025.1 Flavobacteriales bacterium
TACAACTTATGTCTTTAGAACAAAAAATAATGACCGAGCTTAAAGCTGCCATGAAAGCTAAAAACACAACCGCATTAGAAGCCCTACGAGCAGTTAAATCTGCTATTTTACTTGAAAAAACCAAGGAAAAATCAAAGGAACTAACCGAAGCTGACGAAATGAAGCTCTTACAAAAATTGGTCAAACAACGCCGCGAAAGTGCTGAAATTTACACCCAACAAAACCGACCTGATTTGGCCCAAACTGAACTTGATCAAGTGACTGTAATCGAAAAATTCTTACCCAAACAAATGACCCGAGAAGAAATTGAAACAGAACTTGAAAAAATAATTGCCCAAACCGGTGCCCAAAACATGAAAGATATGGGTAAAGTTATGAGTATTGCCGGTAAACAAATGGCAGGAAAAGCCGATGGTAAATTGATTTCGCAAATCGTCAAAGAAAAATTATCATAAAAGTTTGTTTTAATCCTAGCAATACAATATTTTTGCAGTGTTAAAAAGCCCGCGTGGCGCAACTGAATAGCGCATCGGATTTCGGCTCCGAGGGTTGGGGGTTTGAATCCCTCCGCGGGTACTTTTCTACTCATAATGAAAACGCAGTGATTTGTAACTTACTATAAATCACTGCGTTTTGAATTTTTATAACTAACCTCAAAAATTAATATTATGAAAATATCCGGTAAAAACGCCCTAAATACGCCCCAAAAAAAGTCGTTAGGGAGTAAAGTGTATGTAAAGGTTGTCTTGAAAAAAGAAAATGCAAACAAAGACGGATTTGCGCCGGAGTATATTCAAATTTTCCTTAATAAGTGTGAGAATGGGATATGATATATTAAAGAAATTTTCAACTCCAATTATTTGATTGCTTTTATTAATATAATGTATGTCGGGAAATGGTCACTATAGCCACCTAAAAATTGTCCGCCAACTAAGGTTCTTTTAGGATACCCTTTATAACGTCCGCTTCTGTTTTTCATAAATTCTCGGCTATAAATTCCAGCCTTCCAGAAATGGTATTTATCATCAGTATCGTGAAGTAGGGCAGGGGTAATCATAATTTGGTCAAACAAATTCCAGCTGTCTCTGTATGCCAATGTGCCGATGCCTCTGTTAAAAAATGGTTCCATGGCATTGTAAAGCGTGCCTTTTTTTACGGCACTTTTGTCGGCTTTGGCTTGTAAGACTTTTTTAACGCTGGGGCTACTGGGGTCATCATTCAAATCGCCCATAATGATAATTTTAGCATTCGGATTTTCTTGAAGCAAAGAATCTTTGATGTGTTTGGTCAATTGTGCGGCTTTGATTCTCTTGGGTAAACTTCTGGCTTCGCCGCCTCTGCGTGAGGGCCAGTGGTCAACAATAACACTGATTAATTCGTTATCTAAATAACCTGTAACCACCAATTGATCACGAGTATAAATGCGTTTGCCGGTATCATTGTCGTAGATATAAAGTGGATATTTTTCAAAGTTAATGGGATGAAAAACATCTTTTTGATATAGTAATCCGACATCAATACCACGTCTATCAGGTGAGTCAAAATGGATAATTTGGTAACCTTTGCCTTTTAAATCGCCTGTTGTAATTAAATCTTGTAAAACCTGTTTGTTTTCTGCTTCGGCAACACCGATAATAACGGGCGAAACATGCGTTTCTTTTCTGCCGATGTCCGCTAAAACTTTTGCCAAGTGTTGCAGTTTGATATGGTATTTTTTGGAAGTCCAATGGTCCCGTCCTTGCGGCGTATAGTCATCATCACGTGTTTTAGGATCATTAATGGTGTCGAACAAATTTTCCAAATTATAAAAAGCAATGGTGCGGGCTAAATATTTTTTTGCGGTTTTGGGTTTTGTTTGATCAGAGATTTGCTTAGCAGGTCCGCAACTTGCCAGATTGATTATTAAAAATAATAATATGATTTTTTTCATCTGTTTATTCATCTGTTTATTTTTTAATTTTAACATTATGGTTGCCGACAGCTGTTGGGATAAACTTTGATGATAAAATAATTATTTAACATACAACTAAATAATTATTTTAATCATGTCGGTTTCATAATTTATTGATATTCATTTGTTAAAAATATGTGTTCAAAAGTAAGAAAAATTAATCAAAATAGACTATCTTTGTTCAAAAATTTATTGATGTATAATATATTAGGTATGAAAAGAAAAACATGGTTTACTTTACTTTTCATTTTGGTGGCAAGTTTTGGCTATTCGCAATTTTCCTCTGTAAGTGGATATGTCAAAGATAGCGAAACAAGAGAACCTATTGTCGGAGCTGTTATCAAAATTGAAAATACAAAATTACAAACCCTGACTGATAAGAACGGTTTTTTTGACTTAAAAAATGTGCCGGTTGGAAAGCAGGTTTTGAATGTGTCGGCTAAAAATTATGTGCCTCAGTCTTATGAGATTGTTTTAGTGCAGGATAAACCGACACAATTAGGTGATATATTTATGGATCAAATTAATGAATTTGATTCTTTAAGCGTTATCACCTTATCGTCTGAGGATTTGTCTAATGATGAAGTCGGTACCGGTAATGATAATATTGCCGGTATTTTACAATCTTCAAAGGATACCTATCAACGGATAGCTTCCTTTAATTTTGGACAAGTGTGGTATAAAACCCGCGGTTATGATTCCAATCTGGGTGAAATTCAGTTCAATGGCATCCCGATGAATAAAATTTCAAACGGCCGTCCGCAGTGGAGTGATTGGGGCGGCTTAAACGATGTGTTGCGTAACCAGGAATTTACTAATGGCTTGGCGCCTGCCGAGACCGGTTTTGGCGGTGTATTGGGAACCACCAATTTTATCACAAGGGCTTCCAAAATGCGAAAAGGCGGTCGTATCTCTAATGCTATTACCAATTCCAACTATGTTGGACGGTTTATGGCGTCATACAACACCGGTATGATGTCAAATGGTTGGGCTGCCAGCGTTTTGTTTTCAAGACGTTACGGACAAGAAGGTTATTTTGAAGGCACCACATATAACGCTTGGGGCGGTTTTGTGGCTTTGGAAAAACAAATAAATGACAAACACAGCTTAAATTTGACGACATTTTACACACCGAATCGACGTGGTAAAAACTCGCCAAATACCCAAGAAGTTTACGATTTGGGAGGCACTCGATACAATGCATACTGGGGATGGCAAGGCAACAGAAAACGCAATGCCCGTATGAAAGAAATCAAAGAACCGACTTTTATACTGAGTCATTATTGGACTATTGACGAGCATACCAATTTGAATACTAATATAATGTATCAAACGGGAACTATCAGCAATAGTCGTTTAGACTATTGGGGGCTCAATCCCGACCCAACGTATTATCAAAAATTACCAAGCTATTTTTTACGACATAAAGGACATGAAGATTTTGAAAGTGCTTATGTCAGAAGCCGGTATTTTTTGAAAAAAACACGCGAAAGCCAAATTATGTGGGATGATTTGTATTATGCTAATCATTTGGCGAATATTCACAATGAACCTGCTTACTATTTATTATATGACGATGTTAATAAAGACAATGTTTTAGCGGTAAATAGCGTTTTATTTAAAGAAATGGGCGAACATTTGACCTTAAATGCGTCGCTTTTATACAAAAATGTCCAATCTGACAATTATGCCCAAATTAAAGATTTATTGGGGGCTAATTTCTATAAAGATGTTAATAAATACGCAAATCCCGGTGAGGAAGCTAATGATTTGAACAATCCGGATAAAATTTTACACGAAGGCGACCAATTTAAATACCGGTATTTAATCGACGCATCCATTGTTGATGCCTTTGCACAAACATCATTTGTTTATAACAAGGTCGATTTCTATCTAGCGGCAAACTTAGGACAAACGTCTTATCAAAGAGATGGTAAATATTTAAATGGTGAATATCAAAACACATCTTTTGGTAAAAGTAAAAAACTAGACTTTTTAACTTATGGTGTAAAGGCCGGATTAACCTATAAAATAACCGGTAACCACTTGTTAAATTTCAATGCCGGTTATATGACCAAAGCGCCTTCGGTGCGTAATACATTTGCCAACGCCAGAGTGTCCAATGAACCGGTTCCCGATGTTACTACCAACAAAATAGCTTCGGTGGATGCCAATTATTACTACCGTACCCAAGATGTCAAAATGCGTTTGACCGGTTATTATACATTATTTAAAGATTTAACCGAAGTATCGTTTTATTATGTGCAAGGCATTTCCGGTGTAACCAAAACCGATGATTTTTTAACCGCAGCTTTATACGGCATTCAGAAAAAAAATATGGGACTTGAATTAGGTCTGGAAGTAAAAGTTAGTCCAACGGTAAAATTTTTAGGCGGCGCCGGTATCGGACAATACATTTATGATAATAATCCGCAACTGCAAGTAGCTGCCAGTGAAAATGATAAAGCGACTTTTACATCTTATTTAAAAAATTATAAACAATCAGGCGGACCGCAACAAGGCTATTCGGTTGGCTTTGAATATCGTGACCCGAAATATTGGTGGGTTTCTGCCAATGCCAATTGGTTGACAAATAATTATGTCAGCATTTCATCTTTACGCCGAACCGATAATTTTTATAAGGACCCGAATGATGGTTCTATCTTACCCGGTGTAACCCAAGAGGAAATTGACAAATTGTTAAAACAAGAACGCTTGGATAATATGTTTTTAGTCAATTTGGTAGGCGGTAAATCATGGCGATTGAGTCATAAATATTATTTAGGAATGTTTGCCAGTATTAATAACTTATTGGGTGCGTTGTATAAAACCGGAGGATTTGAACAATCCCGTAAAGGAAATTTTCAAAATTTTAAAGAAGATTACGAACTGGAACAACCGCTTTTCGGTAATAAATATTGGTATGGAAAAGGAACTTCATATTATATTAACTTTTACCTGAGGTTTTAATTAAAAATTAATTAGAAATAAATAAAATAGAAATAAAATGAAAAAAATAGTTATAAGTCTTTTAAGCATAACGCTTTTAGCTTTGGTTTTTAACTCTTGTGTTAAAGACACCGATTACGAAACACCGCAAATAAATTGTAGTGAGCCCGAAATAAACCCGGCTTCTATGACAGATATAGGTGCTGTTTTAGCCAATTGGCATACTTTAAATCCGGGGACTAATGATAGAAATGTATTAAAATTTGCTCCGGAAGATGCTGACCCTGTTTATTTAACCGGCTATGTCGTCTCCAATGATAAAACCGGAAACTTTTATAAAGAACTTTTTATTCAAGACGATTTGACCAACCCGCAACATGCTGTTAAATTGGCAATCGATCAACGTAGCTTATTCACCCGTTACGACATGGGACGTAAATTGTATGTCAAACTTAATGGTATGGGATTGAATAAAGTGCACGGCGAATATGTAATAGGTTGGGTTGACGGCTCTGATGTTAGTCCGGTTAGAGAAAACATCGCCAATAAAAATATTTTACGCAGTTGTACACCAGGTGATGTGCAACCGAAATTGGTCAATTCGCCAAATGACATCACCGATGATATGATTGGTATGTATGTGCAGTTTGATAATATGCAATTTGACTTGTCCGAAGTTGGCAAAACCTTTGTAGATCCGGCGGACAGTTATGATACACACCGCTTGATGAAAAGTTGTGTCGATGATAGTGAACTGAGATTGGAAACCAGTACTTTTGCAAGCTTTAAAGATGTCGTTTTGCCTGAAAAAGCCGGAAGTGTAAAAGGTATAATTTCACGTAATTACGGCGATGATTTTTATGTACTCAGAGTTAACAGCCCGGCAGATTTTGATTTTAATGATAACCGGTGTGACCCGGCTATGTTAGATTGTCAAGGCTCAAATGTAGGTGGCACTAATGTTTTGTTTAATGAAGATTTTAGTTCATATAGTGTTGGAGAAACCAATATTCCCGGTTGGACAAATGTCAATGTAAACGGTGGACCTACCTTGTTTAGAGTGTCAAGTTATCAAGGTAATAAGTTTATGAAGTGTAGTGCTTACAATAGTGGAGAAGATCCCTTGGAAGTCTGGTTAATTACGCCACCCATCAATTTAGATAATAGCACAGGAGAAGAATTAACCTTTAAAACTTTAACCGGATATAATAACGGTCAAGCCTTATCGGTTTATGTTTCAACTGATTTTAATGGCGATATTAACGCTGCAACTTGGTTGTTGGTTGATACCACTTTGGCAGACGGACCTTCTTCCGGCTACGGTAACTGGGTTGACGGGTCAGCAGATATTTCTTGTCTTAGCGGTAATGTTTATGTAGCGTTTAGATATAAAGGAGGAGAAAGTGGAATTACGACAACTTTTGAAGTAGATGACGTAAAAGTTTCTGCTAATTAATTTACTTTAATTTGTGATAAAATCATAAAACCTGCCGGATTTTTCTTGGCAGGTTTTTTTATGCATTATAAATTGAAATATTGATGAAAAAACTATAAGAAATCAATCAAAAAATCAATCTTTTTTATTAAATTTGGTCACCTTTAATCAAAAATATAATTTTTATGGATTTTTCACTTACCGAAGAACAATTAATGATAAAAGAAGCAGCTAGAGATTTTGCCAATGCCGAACTGCTTCCGGGTGTTATAGAACGTGATGAAAAACAATATTTCCCTCCCGAATTACGACAAAAAATGGCCGAAATGGGTTTTATGGGTATTATGGTTGATCCCAAATATGGCGGTAGCGGTATGGATACCATTTCGTATGTCAATATTATGGAAGAATTGTCTAAAGTAGATGCTTCTGCCGGTGTGATTGTCAGTGTTAACAATTCGTTAGTTGCTTGGGGACTGGAACGTTTTGGCACTGAAACACAAAAACAAAAATATTTGGCACCTTTGGCTACCGGAGAAAAATTAGGTGCTTTTGCACTCAGTGAACCCGAAGCCGGAAGTGACGCGACACATCAACGCACCACAGCCAAAGATATGGGTGATTATTATTTGCTCAATGGCGTTAAAAACTGGATAACCAATGGTGGCACTGCTGATACTTACTTGGTTATAGCACATACGCACCCCGAAAAAGGACATCGCGGTATCAATGCCTTTATCGTAGAAAAGGGCTGGGAAGGATTTACCATAGGTCCCAAAGAAAACAAAATGGGGATTCGCGCCTCTGATACACATTCTTTGATTTTTCAAGATGTCAAAGTGCCAAAAGAAAATAGAATAGGTGATGATGGTTTTGGTTTCAAGTTTGCTATGAAAACACTATCCGGTGGACGAATAGGAATTGCCGCACAAGCTTTGGGGATAGCTCAAGGCGCTTATGAACGTGCCTTGCAATATTCCAAAGAACGGGAAGCCTTTGGAAAGCCCATTGCGCATCATCAAGCTATTGCATTCAAATTAGCCGATATGAAAACCGAAATAGATGCCGCCCGTCATTTGATTATGAAAGCCGCTTGGGATAAAGACCAAGGTAATAATTACGATTTAAGTAGTGCCATGGCAAAATATTATGCCGCCGAAATGGCCATGCGTGTCACCACCGAAGCCGTTCAGATACACGGAGGCTATGGTTACGTTAAAGAATATCATGTCGAACGAATGATGCGTGATGCTAAAATTACCCAAATTTATGAAGGGACTTCCGAAATTCAACAAATTGTGATTTCAAGAGCTATTTTGAACGAAAAGATTCGTTAATTTTATACTTTTAGAACAACATTTGCCCAATTTATTCATTAAAAAAGCTGACAAAAATTTTGTCAGTTTTTTTTGTATATTTTTTTCAAGCGGGCATATAAAAAAGGGGAGCGTTTTAAAAGCATTCTTTTCGGAAAGGATAATAATCGGTTACCGGATAAAAATTGGCCGTATTTTCGGGTCATCTCATCTACAAATATTTTGGTTTCTTTGATTATGGAATTATCGCCGGTTTTGAGTGTCATACCGGACAATTCCTTTAAATATAAAAAGAAAGCCGCTACAAAAGCCGAATGTTTTCCGGTCAATTCCGGACGTAAAAATAAATCTTGCAGGTCTATCAAACTTTGTTTATAACCGGCTATATGTTCCGGCGTAACATTTTGTTGCGTTATGGAATGTTGTCTAATCATATAATGATAAGCCGGAAAAGCTATGTTATTAACACGATTAGCCAAAGTAAAAGCATGAAAAACCATTGCCATATCTTCGTAAAAACCCGTAGCAAATTTCAAGTTGTGTTTTTTTATAAAATCCGTGCGCCAAAGTTTGACACAAGCTTTCGGTTCAATAAAAAAGCCACTATTGAAATACCGAATTCCTGTTACAGGATTGGGAAAAACAGGTAAATCAGGTGGCATCACTATTTTTTCTTCATTTTGATGAACGATATGTTGGGCTTGCAAGATTTCAAGTTGTTCTGTTTGTGCTTTGTCATATAAAACTTCAAAACTATTCGGGGGGATATAATCGTCACTATCTAAGAAAAAAATGTATTCGCCGCTTGCTATTGATATTCCTGAGTTACGTGCCGGTCCCAATCCCTTGTTTTTTGAATGGGTTATGACTTCAATACGGTTATCTTGCATTTTGTATTGTTGTAGCAAAACCGGTGTTTTGTCTGTTGAACCGTCATCGACCAAAATGATTTGTAATTCGGAGATACTTTGATTTAAAACCGAATCAACAGCTTTTTTTAAATAGCTTTCCGAATTGTAACAAGGTATAACTACAGATACTTTGGGTTTATAAAACATGATATGGCTTTTTTAATTCATTTAAGAACCGGACCTAGCAGGTTTTAAAAAACTACTAGGTCAATTTGAAACTTTGACCTGTTAGGTTTAACCAACCTGACAGGTCTTGTTATTTAGTTAACATTCAATATTTTTTATAAACTTTTATCATAAAAATATTTAATGGTTTTCATTGGTAATATCAATAAAATTCACTTCGGGCTGCAACAATATATTGTATTTTTCTTGAATATCGGCAATGATTTTATCAGCCAAATTTTTTATATCCTTTCCGGTTGCACGACCGTAATTGACTAAAACCAAAGCCTGTTTGGGGTGAACACCGGCATCCCCAAAGCGTTTGCCTTTCCAACCGGCTCTGTCTATAAGCCAACCGGCAGGAATTTTTACCAAATTTTTATTTTCGGTTTTATAAAAAGGTATATCGGGATAAGTTTTTTGGAGATTCTTAAATTTTTCGAGTTGTACAAACGGATTTTTAAAAAAACTGCCGGCATTACCGGTAATCTTCGGGTCGGGTAATTTGGATTGGCGAATGTCAATCACGGCTTCTGCCACGTCCTTTAAGCACGGATTCATTATATTTTTACGATTAAGGACATTTTGAATAGCGCCATAGGTTGTATTAACCTGATAGCCTTTTTTATAAAGTTTGAACCGGACTTTATGAATAAAATATTTGTTTTTGTTTTCGGGCAATTTAAAAACCGAATGCCGGTAACCGAAACCGCAAGCATCTTTTGAAAAGGTTTTAGGGGCGCAAGTGGTCATATCAATAGTATAAACGCGGTCAATCACATCTTTGACTTCCGCACCGTAAGCCCCGATATTTTGCATAGGCGCCGTCCCGACTTTCCCCGGAATTAATGCCAAATTTTCAATACCGCCATAGTTGTTATTCACTGCCCACATCACGAATTCATGCCAGTTTTCACCGCCATTGACATCTACAATAATATCATTTTCTGTTTCTTCAATGATTTTGATACCTTTGATTTTATTGTGCAAAACAATACCTTTAAAATCGTTGAGAAACAGCACGTTACTGCCTTCGCCTAGAATTAGTTTGGGCATATCGTGCAAATCGTCAATGATCGTTAAGACCTGTTCAACCGAATCAATTTCAGCCAACCAATCGGCTTTGACGTCAATACCGAAAGTATTATATTTTTTTAATGAAACATTTTTTAGCATAAATTTATAAGTTTCTACGACGTTTTTATTACTACAAACATCGTCAGAATATCTGTTTTTTGAGAGACCTGCTAGGTTTTAAAAACCTGGTAGGTCTTTATGATAATTTTTCTTTAAACCTTTTTGTTTGCAAAAGAATTTGTCGGTTTCTTTTCAGTCTGTTGATAAGTTTCAACCGCTTTTTTGAGTAATTCCGCAGCTCTAATCAAATCTTTTTGATTCAACACATAAGCAATTCTGATTTGTTTAGTGCCTTGTCCGGCAGTGGAATAAAATCCGGTAGCCGGTGCCACCATGACTGTTTCGTTTTGGTCGTTAAATTCTTCGAGCAACCA
>JALVEJ010000167.1 GCA_027031025.1 Flavobacteriales bacterium
ACAAAACTACAACGACCTCAATCTTATCATAGCCCATCTGGGCGGTGGTATTTCGGTTGGCGCTCATCAAAAAGGAAAAGTTATAGATGTAAACCAAGCGCTAGACGGTGAAGGACCTTTTTCGCCCGAACGAAGCGGTACCTTACCCGCAGGAGATTTGGTAAGAATGGCATTTTCGGGCAAATATTCACAAACTGAAATGCTCAAAATGCTTACCGGCCAAGGCGGATTAATGGCTTATTTGAGCACGAATAATTTAGAGGAAATTGAAAAAAATTTGGATAAAAAAAGTTCCGAAATTTTGGAAGCTCTAACTTACCAAGTGGCTAAATCAATCGGAGAAATGGCAACGGTATTAAAAGGAAAGATTGATGCGATTATACTGACCGGCGGGTTGGCACATTCCGGTTTTATTACGAATAAGATTATAGAACGTATAAAATTTATTGCCCCTGTTCATATTTTTCCAGGTGAAGATGAAATACAGGCTTTGGCCAAAAACGGATTGATGGTATGGAAAGGGGATTTAATTCCAAAGCATTATCAATAGTTTACAATTGTAACATTTAGGAAAGAAAGTTATGAATCAATCAGACCTTTAATTTATATTACCAATAAAGAACCGGAACGTCACACACAATTTATTGGTTATAAAACTTTACCATATAATTGTCAATATTCCGGAAACAACTGCTACAAACAAGTTAAGGCTTTAATAAAACAAATAGACCAGTTACATACGCTGTTTCTAATATCTTCAAATCTATACAAAATATTGACAATAGACACTTGTCTAACTTTCAATGGTTTACAAATGTAAAATCAGTCTTGTAACTTTCTTCTCTTCCTCTCAGCTGATAGTAATTCTAATTCACGATTAGTTTGACCGGCAACCGATGTGTTTTCTTCTGCTCTTCTAATTAAATACGGCATAACATCCTTAACCGGACCAAATGGTATATATTTACTGGTGTTGTAGCCGAGCTTTGCTAAATTAAAAGTAATATGATCGCTCATGCCCAGCAATTGCCCGAACCAAATACGTTTATCATTTTTTTGTAAACCATATTGGTCTATCAGTTGGGTTAGATATAGCGCACTATCTTCGTTGTGGGTGCCGGCATATACCGACATATCTGCAATATTAGAAACCATATAAGCCAAGGTATCATTATAATTTTTATCAGTTGCCGCTTTATCTTTACATATCGGATCTTCATAACCCAATTCTTTTGCCCGGACTCTTTCTTTTTCCATATATGCTCCTCGCACTAATTTCATCCCTATTTTAAAGCCTTCCTTTTTGGCACGTTGATGAAGTTTTTTTAAGTACGGCAAGCGATCTTTCCTATATAATTGCAAGGTATTAAACACAATTGCTTCTTTTTTATTATAACGTCGCATCATGTCTTCAACCAAATCATCGGCAGCTTTTTGCATCCATGTTTCTTCGGCATCAATCATCAACGGCACACCAGCATCATAAGCAGCTTTTGACAAGGTATCGTAACGATGCACTACCCTATCCCACTCGGCTTGTTCCGTAGCTGTTAGAGGGTTCTCCGAGGATACTTTTTCATAAATGGCAAAGCGCCCCATACCGGTAGGTTTAAAAACCGCAAAAGGAATTTCAGGACGGTTTTTAGCAAATTCAATCAATTCCAAATTTTTATGCAAAGTAGCATCAAAAGTTTCATCATTTTCCGCACCTTCAACCGAATAATCCAAGATAGAATAAACCCCTTTGGCATATAATTTGTCAACCAGCGGCAAAGTATCTTTTTCATTAACGCCACCGCAAAAATGATCAAATACCGTTGTTTTAATAAGACCTTCAACGGGAAAATGGTGTTTTAAAGCAAACTTTGTAACGCCGGTCCCGAGTTTGACCAAGGATTCATTTTTTATCATTTTGAATAACCAATAGGCTTTTTCCAGTTCGGCATCAGTTTTTATAGCAAAAGCAACTTCGGTATTGTTAAATATATCTTTGTTCATGGCTTCAAATTTTTTCAAAAATAAAAAGTTTTATCGAGATTAATATGATAAATATTAGTATTTTTAGCCCAAAATTATGATGATGGCTTATTATTTTGAAAATTATGGTATTGACGCCTTACATAACTATATTTCCGAGTTTAATCCTTCAAAAATTATAGTCATTACCGACAATAATACCCAAAGTTTTTGCTTGGATTATTTTAAAAATCTTACCAATTTGGAGTTTACAAATGTAAACATCAAAAACGGAGATATTCACAAGAATATTAATACTTTATCAGATGTTTGGAAGCAACTAATGAAAGCGGGTGTAGACCGAAAAACCTTGATGATTAATCTAGGGGGTGGTGTAGTTACTGACTTAGGCGGATTTGCTGCCGCAACCTTTAAGCGCGGACTAAAATTTATTCATGTACCAACGACACTGCTGGGAATGGTGGATGCAGCCATCGGTGGTAAAAACGGTATTAATTTTATGGAAGCTAAAAATCAAATAGGGACCATTGTGCAACCCGAATTTGTATGGATTTTCACCGGTTTTTTAAAGACTTTACCCGAAGAGGAATTTATTTCAGGGTTTGCAGAAATGCTAAAACACGGCTTGATTGCCGATAGAGCGTATTGGAAAGACTTAATTTCGTATGCGCAAAACCCGAACCATAATCACCTTCTTCCCGGCTTAATAAAAAAATCTGTCACTATCAAAGATCATATTATCCAAGAAGACCCTTTTGAACAAGGGAAACGAAAGTTATTAAATTTCGGTCATACAATAGGGCATGCTTTGGAAAGTTTTATGAATTATCAAAAAAACATACCGTTATCGCATGGCAAAGCCATAGCAGCCGGCATGATTATGGAAGCTTACCTTTCCTTTAAACTTAATGGTTTAAATCAGTCGGATTTAGCTGAGATCAAACAAAGTATTAATTCTCTATATCCGATTATTAATTTGTCTATCAATGAAATAAAAGAAATTATTAACTTAATGCGTTTTGACAAAAAGAATGAAAACGGTGTGGTGAAATTTGTGTTAGTAAACCGGATCGGAAGTGCAGATTTCAACAAAGAAGCACCGGAACAATTGCTTTACGAAGCATTTGATTTTTACCAGTCTTAATGGAAAGTGGAAATGACACCAAAAAAAACCCGGATAAAACATCCGGGCAATCTATAAAAAATGTCATAAAAAATTAAACCATTTCTTTAAAAATCGTATGCATCAACCGTTTTTTATCATTGATACTTTCTTCCAAAGAAATCATGGTTTCTGTTCGGATAATACCTTCAATATCATCTATTTTAAAGATAATTTCTTTGGCATGTTGGGTGTTTTTAGCACGGATTTTACAGAAAATATTGAATTTTCCGGTAGTAATATGTGCTACGGAAACATAAGGTATTTCTTCCAATCTGTTTAAAACAAATCTGGTTTGAGAAGTTTTTGACAAATAGATCCCGACATACGCTATAAAAGAATAACCCAGCTTATCATAATCCAATATTAACGTGGAACCTTTAATGATTCCGGCTTCTTCCATTTTTCTAACTCTGACGTGAACAGTTCCGGCAGAAATCAACAATTTTTTTGCTATTTCCGTAAAAGGTGTCCTGGCATTGTCAATTAGCATATCCAAGATTTGCAAATCGACATCATCTAAATGTATTTTTCCCATTTTTAATTTTTTTTATTTCGTTATTTAATTTCGTGCAAATATACGACATCTTATTAAATAATTATAATTTTTTTATTTTTTTCTAGTTTTTAATGTCATTTATACGCATTTTAGCCTTTAAAACTTATTAATTTTATGAAAAATGCTTTTTTGTTTCATAGTGATATTGGTAAACTTTCATTTTTTTCTATTAACAAACTCACAGATTAGTTTACATTTGCAATACGATTTTGTAACACCTCAATCATTTTAACTTTGTTAAACTTTGAATTATCACACTTTTTTCTCAAAAATTTTTAATACCGATAAATTTTTGTTATAATTATTATCCAAAATATTGAAAATCAGTTATTAAATTAAATTTAATAAAGCCTTATTTCGGATACATAATCGGGGAAAAGCAAGCTAAAATTATCAGTTTTGACTAAATTACTTTTGTAAAATAATTTTATTTTTGTATATTTGAAATATCGAAATCACAAATGTAAAAACATGACTGCTATTAGTAAACGCATTCAATATATACTGGAACATTACAATTTGACAGCCGGTCAGTTTGCTGAAAAGTTAGGGATCCAAAAAAGTAGTGTCTCTCACCTACTATCGGGACGCAACAAACCTTCTTTTCAATTTTTATCAAAATTGGTTAAAGCTTTTCCTGAAATTAATTTGAATTGGTTTATTACCGGAGAAGGCGATATTTTTTATAAATCCGAACAAGATAGCGAATATGAGAATCTCAGCAAAGTAAAAAACCAACCGGATAACGACAAAACTTTACAAGAATTTGAAAGCCAACCGATTCAAAAAAAATCGGCAGATGAATCCGGGTCAACTGCCAATCAATTGGAACAAATCATCATGGTTTATCATGATGATACATTTAAAATTTTAAAAAAACGTTAACGCATTATTGTGGCAATGAGCTTACGGTTACCGGCATGGTTTCTAAATTCACATAAAAATATACCTTGCCATTGGCCCAAATTTAACTTACCATTGGAAATGGGGATGGTAATATCGGTTCCAATCATAGCGGCTTTGATATGCGCCGGCATGTCGTCGCTACCTTCAATGGTATGTTGATAATACGGCATATCTTCTTTGACAATATCATTAAACGCCGCTTCTAAATCTTGACGTACTGTCGGATCAAAATTTTCATTGATCATGATACTGGCAGAGGTATGCTGTATAAATAAATGCAATAAGCCGGTTTGCGGCAACATCTCTCCTACTTCATCAAGAATTAAATCCGTTATCAAATGATAGCCGCGCGGAAAAATCGGTAAGATTATCTTTTTTTGTTTCATTGGGTTTAGTTTATTGGCATTTAACTTAATTGCAGCCGGTTATAGCCAAACAATTTGTTTTTTTTGATTTGTTCGGCAATCTCATCCGGCACAAAAGTTTCCCAACCGGCAATACCTTTTTGAATTTTATCGATTAATTCGCGATTGTATGTATTTAGTAATTGTTCATCATAATCAGTGATATCGACAAATTTGCCATCATTTTTAAAATATTCAAACAAATCTTGCATTTTTTTATCCAAACGCATATTACGACTGCATATTATTTCATCTTGCCCGCGTTCTTTATACGGATAAATATACAATTTCATTTTTTTGTTCAACAATTTACCCATCGCTTCCAAAATACCACCGCTTAAATGTTTGTAGTAATTTTCATCAAATAATTTAATGAGATGGTTGGCGCCTATTATCAAGCCCATACGTTCTTTGGTAAAGCGTGAAAAATATTCGGACAGACGATAATACTCCCTAAAATTGGTCACCATAACCATTTGATTTAGAGAGCTTAACAGATTTACCCGGTCTAAAAAATCTTTTTCATTGATGTCATCGGCACCATTGGTCAAGTTGTCCAAAGTCATTTCTAAAATCAAATCGGTTTTTTCCGGATTGACATCTGTTTCCTCGGTAAACTTAGCCAAACCTTTTTCTAGCATATCCAGTGCCAGCTTGGTAACAGGGCGAAAGCTGCCGCGAAGCGCCAAAATGTTTTTCTTATATAATTCATCAGCCGGTAGTAAGTTGTAGCCATCCGGCCCAAACATAACGGCATCGGTAAAGCCGTTTTTGACCAATAACAAGCTCATCAGGCGGTTATCGACAAAAGCAAAACGGGGACCTGAAAAATTGATCATATCGATTTCTATTTTATCTTTATCGATATAATCATAGAGCGAGGCTAACAAATCCTTTGGATTGTCATTGTAATAAAAGGCGCCGTAAATCAAGTTAACGCCCATTTTTCCCAAAGTCTCCTGTTGATGTTTGGCATCATTTTCATGAAAACGAACGTGCAAAATAATTTCGTTATAGTCTTCATAAGGCCCTAACTGAAACCGGATACCAACCCAGCCGTGACCTTTATATTTCTTAGCAAAATCAATAGTAGCCACCGTATTGGCATAGCTAAAATAAAACCGGTCGGGAAATTGTTTACGGTCGATACGTTCTTCCAGCAGCTTGGTTTCATGTATCAACATTTTTTTTAACCGGTTTTTGGTTACATATCGTCCGTCAGCTTCACGACCGTAAATGGCATCACTAAATTCTTTGGAGTAAGCCGACATGGCTTTGGCAATGGTTCCGGACGAAGCACCGGCTCTAAAAAAGTTTCGAGCGGTTTCTTGTCCGGCGCCTATTTCGGCAAAGGAGCCATAAATATTTTGATTGAGATTGATTTTTAAAGCTTTCTGCATCGGCGTGGGAGCCGATTTGAGTTCTATATCCCCTTTAAGTTTTACAGGCATAGCATTTTTTATTTTTGCCAAAAATACTAAAACTAATGGAATCCGGTAAATTATTTTTTGAGAAATTTTTTCTTTATTCTCCGGCTTATAAATCCATATTTGTTTACCAGCAATTGTATTCGCTAATAGGATAATAATTTTAATTATTCAACATCATAAAATTATTATTCACACTATAAATAAATCACAAAAAATCCGTTAAGACGGCAGATCATTTTCCGAAGTCGTGTCATTATTAAGTCCTTGATTTTGTTGTGACTTGTTATTTTCCGACGCTTCTGTTTTGCTAGGTTTGACCAAATCTTGCGGCATATTTTTAGTTGCATCAAAAATAATACGCAAAAGTTTGCTTAAAGACTCTTCTATATCTTTGGTCTCCAACAAGATGGTTATATATAAATTGGAATTTTTAAGCGAACTTTCTTCTTTTTGAATTCGTAACACCTGGCGGTTAATGATTTTTTCCAAAGTTGTATCCAAATCCGTCGTTTTATAAAGTCTGCGCAATTGGTTAAAATCGCGGTTAATCAAAGCTTTTTGCATGTCATTCATCAAGCCGACCATGATATTTCTGATTTGTTCCAAATCTTGCTTTTGTTCTCCGGTCAGTTCACTATGGGTATTATCGACATATTCCTTACTGATTTTACTGATAAAATGCATTGACTGAATCAAATCTTGAATTTTGTCTAATAGTTTGATGTAATTATTACTGATAATGATGTCTTTATCTTTATTATTTTTGATGATATAATATAGTTTATCACGCAATTTATTACCTTGCTTATAAAGCTTCTTAACATTTTTATCATTCTTTTTAAGCAGACTTAAATCATAAGCTTTTAAACCATCAATGGTATTGGCATACAATTTATTGATATATCCGATTACTTTATTGATATTTTTCAAACTTTCGGCAATTAACAATTCGGTAGATTTTTGCTCGTCGAGTTCTTGTGTGCCATTATCAAAATCAAAAAACTCTTCTTTTTCGGCAGCTACTTCTTCATTGTGTTTACGTTGACTTCTGTATAACATAAATAACTCGGCAACAAAGAATAAAATAGCTAAATAGAAACCAAATTTATAAATTAACACTGCAAATGTAAAAGCTATGGTAAAAGCAAAAAATGCGGTCATAAACCATCCACCAATAACACTCAAAACACCGGCAATACGATAAACCGCACTTTCACGTCCCCAAGCACGGTCAGCCAAAGAGGCTCCCATAGCAACCATAAATGTTACATAAGTGGTTGACAAAGGCAAATGCATAGAGGTTGCAATGGAAATTAAAATGGCAGCAACCAACAGGTTAACAGATGCCCGGATCATATCAAATTCCGGCATCCCTTTTTTGACTTTGATTGCAGGTGTTCTAAAACGGCTGTCAATCCATAATTGTGTAGATTTTGGCAAGACCATTGTAAAGGTTTTATTGATACCCATAGCTGCTTTGACAACTGCTCTTGAAACCGGATTGGCTTCAAAACGTTCTTCCTTATCACCCTGTGCCGATAAATCAATAGCGGTTTTGGCAACTTTTTGCGCTTTGCTCGAAAACCATAAAGTCAACACCATAATAGTAGCAGCCCCAATTAAAAAGATGAGTGGCGTCGGCACTTTTTTACCTAAAACCGTCATCATAAATTCTGTTGCCGGTTGGCCGGATACCACCCAAGCTTCATAAGAATTGTAACCGGCAATAGGCACCCCGATAAAGTTAACCAAATCGTTACCGGCAAAGGCTAAAGCTAATGAAAATGTGCCTAGTAAAATTATAAATTTTAATACATTGACCTTAAAAAGTTTAATCAATATATATGAAACAAGTGTCCAAAAAATTAAACTGATAGTTATTATATATAATGTATAATCGTGGATATAAACTTTGATATCACCATAAAAATCGGTTCCTTTTAGACCTTTTAAAATGATAAAATAAGTAATAGCTGCAATAGAAACACCGCTAAATATGGAAGTAGCAATGATTCTCTTCTTGATATCAAACTGAAAGGTGAAAACCAAGCGGGAGATATATTGGACGATGGCTCCAACGGTAAAGGCTATAACAACGGATAATAAGATACCTGAAATAATTTTCAAGGCACTGGAAGAATTGATATACAGCGCTACTTGGCCCAAATCGGCACCTTGTTCTAAGGTTTTGACCAAACCAACACCAACGGCAGCACCAAGTAAATCAAAAACGATAGAAACCGTAGTTGAAGTTGGCATACCTAAACTGTTAAAAATATCCAGTAAAAAAATATCTGCTAACATGACGGCGATAAAAACCGCCATGATATCATAAAAAGTAAACATGCCCGGATTGAAGATGCCTTTACGCGCAACTTCCATCATACCGCTTGAAAAAACCGCCCCTATAAAAATGCCTAAACTGGCAGTTATCATGATGGTTTTAAAATTAAAAACTTTGGAACCAATGGCAGAATTTAAAAAATTGACAGCATCGTTACTCACCCCGACAATTAAATCAACAACAGCCAAAATCAATAACATGATGACCAAAACAAGAAAGATATTCATAACAGTTGCATATTTATTTTACGTATTCAAAAATATAAAAATAAAAGGCTTATTGCCGGTATTTTAATTTTTTTACGATTTATTTACATTCTTTGATATAATCTATAAGTTTTGCAGTAGGCAAGCCCATAATATTGTAATACGAACCTTTTATTTTTTTGATTCCGGTTACCCCTATCCACTCTTGAATTCCGTAAGCGCCGGCTTTGTCAAAAGGTTGATACCGGTCAATATAGTATTTGATATCTTTATTTTTCAATTTTTTAAAATACACTTCCGAAATATCGGCAAAAGTCAAAATATCTTTCTTGGTGCGTAAGCAAACACCGGTTATCACTTCATGTTTTCTGCCCGATAGCGCTTGTAACATTTTTTTGGCGGCAGTTTTATTTTTAGGTTTTCCCAATATCTCATCATCTAAAACCACAATGGTATCGGCAGTTATCAACATCTCATCAGCTTTCAAACGATGGTAAGCCAAAGATTTTTTTATAGCCAAATATTCCGGAACTTCGGTAGCCGGTAATATCTCCGGATAAGATTCATCAGCTTTGATACTAACAGTCTTAAAATCCAAATCCATTTTTTCTAATAATTCTTGACGGCGGGGCGAAGCGCTTCCTAATAAAATTTTGTAAGTCATTTCAGTTATTTTTCCGGTTGCGAATATAAAAAATTTATTTTGTGCGTTTATAAGAAAGAATTAATTTCCTTTTACAAAAAATATTGATAATTTTAAGGCACAAAACAATATAGTATGTTCGCTCCAAAATATCCATTAGCTTTTTTACCGACGCCTTTACATCATTTGCCCAATCTATCACAAAAATTTCCTTATAATATTTACATTAAACGCGACGACCAAACCGGATTAGCAACAGGCGGTAACAAAACCCGTAAATTAGAATATCTGATACAAGATGCGCTTGATTCGGGTTATGATACCGTAATTACAGCCGGCGCACAGCAGTCCAATCATTGCCGGCAAACAGCAGCAGCCTGTGCACAAGCGGGCTTGGAATGTCATTTATGGCTCAATGACACCGAACCGGAAATCTATCAAGGAAACCTGTTGTTGTCTCATCTTTTAGGCGCACAATTACACTTTTCAGGCGAACAAGCCAAAGGTCGTGAAACTGCCTTGC
>JALVEJ010000168.1 GCA_027031025.1 Flavobacteriales bacterium
TGCGATTCTCAATTTTGTCAATAATGGTGGCGGTTTGTTTATTACTTCTGACCACGACCGCTCGGATAGGAACGGTGATGGCGTTGATTCGGTAGATGTTTGGAACGATTTATTTCAAAACAATCCGGTGCAAACTGACCCATTCGGATTTTTGTTTAATTACGACAATTTTAGCGAAACAACTTACAGCGTGGCAAATTTGCCCGCCAATCCTATTTTACATGGCTTTTTTGGTGATGTTACGGCATTGGAATTTCATGGTGGTACCAGCATCAATCTATTTCCGAGTGACAATAATACGGTTACCGGTTTGATTTACAGACAAAATAATCAAGAAGCCCTATTTGTTTCGGCACAATATGGACAAGGACGTGTGGTAGCCATAGGCGACAGTTCACCGGCTGATGACGGCACCGGAGATGTACATGACCATTTATACAACGGCTGGTATGCAGAAGGTGGTGGCTCGCATCGAAAGCTGATGCTCAATGCAACGCTTTGGTTGGCACAGGAAGATGCCGGCAGTGTTATTAATCATTCTAAAAATTCTTTCAAAGTTTGGACTAATAATCAAGTCTTACTTATTAATAGTAACGGACATCATTTTACCAAAATTCAGATCCTTAATTTATCCGGCCAAAGCGTTTTGACACAAAACTATGCCGATGAAATTGACATCAGTCAATTAAAACAGGGATTGTATTTTATACAATTACAAGATACATCAGGTGTTTTTTATACCGAAAAAATTATAAAATAAGGATTAATTTGATTTTTTTAAAATATTGTAATTCAGACAATTGAAGTTATTTCTTTTATTTCTTTGGGTTTTATATAGCAACAAAAGTAGGGTAAACATTTTTAAGCTTGTTTCATAAGCGTATAACCCATAAAATTTAAGTAACATGAAAAAATTAAGTTTAATTCTCATCGCAGTCTTAACTATGACAGCTCTTTTTACGACTTCTTGTAAAAAAGAGATTGAGAATATTGAAAATCCCAAACAAGTGCAAGAAAGCGCTTCGGTAAAATCCGTTATCAATAGCTTACGAACCGGTGTTTCTCAAACCGGTAACTCCAGTCAAGGTCAAGTAGCCTATGCCATTAACAGTTACTTATGTTTTGACTTTGTTTATCCCATTTCCGTAGTTTACAACGATGGTACCGTCCAAAGTCTGGCTAATGACAATGAATTTGCACAAGCCATTGCCAATCAATCAAATCAAAGTTATATAATTGATTACGTTTATCCGTTTGACATTTCGCAAAATGGAACCGTTACTACCATTAACAATGAAACAGACTTTATGGATGCCATTGACAGTTGCTCCTCACTGATTGATTTTACTTTGGGACAAATGTCTTGTTTTGATTTGGTATATCCCATAAGTGTGGAAATGAGTGACGGAAGTATTGTTGTGGCTAATAACCAACAAGAATTTGAAGCTTTGTTTGCTTCTCAAAGTATCTACCCTGTCGATATGGTTTACCCGTTTGATATAATTCAAAGCGGTTCTACGATAACAATTACTAACATAATTGAATTCGATGATGCATTATTCTCTTGTGACCCGTCTTACGGCAACTTACCTGTTGATTTAGACACTTATGAAATTGAACTTGTATATCCCGTTACATTGGTATATAATGACGGAACCACACTCCAAGTAAATGATTATACAGAATATCAAGAAGCTGTATGGGGCACTGATCCAACACATTATGTCGTAGATTTTGTATATGATATTGAAGCTATCGACCATAATGGTACAACTGTAACCATTCATAATCTCAATGAATTATATGATTTAATTGACGCTTATATTTTAGATGTTACCGGCGGCGGTGGTAATTCGGGTGGTAATGGATATTTGCCTAGTACATCAGATTTCCCGTGTTTTACGCTTAATTATCCTGTAACTCTTGTTTACTCGGACGGTAGTACTTTAAGTGTATCAAGTGATACGGAATATAATGATAATTTATACGGACCTCAAAATATTGTTGCTGTTGATTTCCAATACCCAATCACTATAACTCAAAACGGTACCGTTATTACTGTGAATAACCTTCAGGAATTTGACGCTTACGTAAGTGGTTGTAATTAATATTTACTGTTAAGTAATAATCTTTCAAATGATTGATTGGTTAGAAATATCTCCCGGTTTTATAATCGGGAGATATGTTTATTATATTTGTAATTTTGAAAGTCTGAAAATTAATAATTTACGGACTTTATTGACAATATATTAGCTGATGTAATCGCAAATTGGTCTGATAAACTATGATTTTCTAATGTGATAGATTGAATTTTATTATTATGAATAAAAATTCCTTTCTTAAAAGGTAGGGAAAAAGTCGAGTAAATTGTTATATAATTGAAAAGTGTATAAATAACATGAATAAAGAAACTCTCATAGCCCGTTGGATGGCAGGCGATATAAGCGATGCAGACTTTAAAAAACAAATGTCTGATGAAGATTATGCAGCTTATGTCAAGTTGCGTAAAGCTTTGCAGTTGTATGAGCATACACAGACTGATGTGCCGGATGATGTGTATCAAAACATTAAATCAAGAATTTCAAAGCCCAAACAAACGAATAGAAGACCCAAATATGTTAAACTTGCTATTTCGGTAGCTGCTGTTTTATTATTATTTATTTCGGTTAACCATTTTTTGTCACCTTCAATTTTTTCAGTAGAAACAGCTTATGGTGAGTCACAAAAAGTTGAATT
>JALVEJ010000169.1 GCA_027031025.1 Flavobacteriales bacterium
TAATGTGTTTGACAACCTCAAATTTGTCTTACGTGCCACCGGCTGGAAAGATAAGACCAAAATCAAACAACAAATAGAAAAAGTTTTGATGCAAGTAGGCATGTTGGATAAAATATATCGTTTACCGCATCAGCTTTCGGGCGGTGAACAACAACGAGTGGCTATTGCCCGTGCTTTACTCAACGAACCCGAACTGATTTTAGCCGACGAACCTACCGGTAATTTAGATCCGGAAACATCCAAAGATATTATGAATCTGTTGCAAGAACTCAATAAAAACGGACAAACTGTAATTATGGCTACGCATGATTACGCTTTGATATACCAATATCCATCAAGCACTTTTCAATGTGAAAACGGCAAATTGTTTGAAGTAGAGCTTGAATTGAATCAATGATTTCGGTATTAATTCCTACATATAATTATAATGTCTATCCACTGGTGCGCGAAATGCACAAGCAATTAAGCAAAACCGGTATAGCCTTTGAAATCAGGGTTTATGATGATGCTTCTACGCAAAATTTTGAATTAGAACCACTCTTGACAGAATTTCCCGAAATCGTTTTTAAAAAAAATACTCAAAATTTAGGTAGACTGGCAACCAGATACCGGTTGGCACAAGAGGCACACTACGATTGGCTTCTATTTATGGACGCCGATGTTTTTCCAAAAGATCGATTTTTTGCCGCGAAATTGATAAAAGCTATGGAACAACATCAAGCTGAGGTCTATTTTGGGGGCATCACAGTGCCGCCAAATCCCCCTGCATCTGATAAAATTTTACGTTGGAAATACGGTAAATATCGTGAGAATCAAGCCTTATCCGAACGTCTTAATAAACCTTACAGAAGCCTGTTATGTGGCACTTTAGTTATCAAAAAAAATATTTTTTTAAAGGAAGCAAAAGATATGTTGCCCATAAAAAAATACGGTTTGGATGTTTTGTTTTCATACCGCTTGCAACAAAACCGCAACATTATCCATCATTTTAACAATCCGGTTACCCATTTGGGACTGGAAACTAATGATGAATTCATCCAAAAAACGGAAGAAGCGCTTCAAACTTTTAAATTTTTAATAGTTAACAAACTGCTTGACAAAGATTACGCTCAAGTTACGGCAAAAGCTTATCAAATAAAAAAATTTTGTTCAAAAGTCTTGTGTGGTTTCGTATTTAAAATTACGGCTCCTTTGCTTAAACGGCATTTATTGAGCAATAACCCGTCACTCAAATTATTTGATATATATAAATTACTGTATTTTAGCCAATTAAAATAAATATTGATGCCTGAAATTTCCGTAGTTATACCGGTTTATAATAAAGAAAAATATGTCAAAGCGACGCTACAAAGTGTTTTTAATCAGCACTTTAATGATTTTGAAGTGATTGTGGTGGATGACGGTTCAACAGACCGGTCCTTAGACATTGTCAATCAATTTACAGACCCCAAACTGACCATCATCAGTCAAAAAAATCAAGGAGTTGCTGTAGCACGCAATACCGGTGTAGCAGCGGCAAAAGGAAAAATCATTGCATTTTTAGACGCCGATGACCTTTGGTTTCCCAATCACTTATCTGAAATTGACAAATTAAATCAACTGTTCCCCGAAACCGGATTTTATGCGACGGCTTATCAAATCAAATTTAACCGATATCATTTTCCGGTTGTTTACAATTTTAAAGAAACATACACACAATTAAAACCTTACTACCGCTACGACAAAGGAAAAGCGTTGTTTTATATTAGCAATTTTGCGATAAAAAAAGAGGTATTTCAACATGAAAAAGGCTTTAAACCGGGGATTGACTCCGAAGATACCGAATTGTTTATCCGGATTGGGCAAAAATATTCTTTGGCATACAGCAAAACCATCACGATGATTCATCTTAACGAAGCCGAAAACAGCTTATTTAATCAATACCAACTGGAAAAGAAAATTAAAATATTACAAGATTTTAAACAAGCGGAACAAAAAGATCCTGACCTTAAAGCTTACCTAGATTTACACCGGTTTGCTTGGACCATGGAAGCCTTATTGCATGATAAAAAAGCATTAGCATACCGGTTAATAAACGATATTGATTCTCGAAATCTTAATGGGAAGCAAAAACTCTTGATCAAATTGCCGGCTTCATGGCTGCGGTTGTTCAAAAAAATTCAAAGAAAACTTTTAAAAACCGGTATCTTTTGGTCGGCTTTTTCTAAATGATGCTTCTATAAGAATTTTAGTCTAACCAATTATTTATAAAAATAGCAACAACAATCAGGTATTCATTTCAGCACTTAAACCAAAATCTCAGAAAAATATGAAGCATTAATAAATTAAGATACATTGAGATGAGTGTGTTATTAAAAAAACTTAATGCCCTTAAACCCCTTATTAATATTTAAAAAAAATGATATCCTTGATAAAAAAGTGGCACATAAAAATGATTAAACTTGAAGAATTATTACCACAAAATTGGATACCAAAATAAATTGGAATATCTATTCGACTTGATACAGACAAAAAGAAAGGATTTATCGGGCTAATATATAGTTGTTATTGGCATTAAAAACCATGACACCCCTAATTTTACAGGTAAAATTCAATAAACGATTTCATTTTTCGTTAAAGTTATTTATAATATCAAATCTATTTACCAAAAAAACACTAAATTTGTTTTAATAAAACTGCCATTATGCATCGAATTATTGTTACTTTTATATTGAGCATTATTTTTTTGCCGCTGCAAGCCCAAGAGTTTAAAGCAGATGTAACCATTAATGCTGCCGGTGTAAGAGGTTCTAACAAACAGGTTTTCAGAACATTGGAAAAAGCCATAGAAGAGTTTATCAACAAACGCCGATGGACGGATAAACAATTTCAAAACCATGAAAAAATCAAAGTAGATATATTACTCAACATTAAAGAGTATGATATCAACAATAACAAAATAACAGCTGAATTGTATTTTAGAAGTTACCGGCCGGTGTTTAAATCCGATTATGAAACTTTGCTACTCAATCTAGTAGATAAAAACTTTGAATTTACCTACCGCGAATTTGAAAAACTGGATTTCAACATCGAATTGTTTGACAATAATCTGGTCAGTACGTTGGCTTTTTATGCTTACGTGGCTTTAGGACACGATTTTGACAGCTTTAAAGAAAATGCCGGCAAGCCGTTTTATGAAAAAGCCGAAATCATTCAAACCAATGCCGAACAAAACGGCGTAAAAGGCTGGGCAAAAGACAATAAAAACAATTCAAAAGGCGATTTGATAGAACAATTGCTCAATGAACATTCCAATTTTTATCATAAAGCCGTTTACACTTATCATCGCTGGGGACTGGATATGATGGCAGACAATTTGAAACTGGGCAAAAACAATATCATTACAGCTATCAATTACTTAAAAAAACTACGAGAAGAAAATCATAATGCCGACTATCTTATAAAAATATTTTTTGATGCCAAAGCCGATGAAATAGTGCAAATTTTTAGTGCCGGACCACCTGTAAATACCGCTTTTGTAGTCAATAAACTTCGTAATTTGGCACCCAATTATGATTTTAAATGGGATGAAATTATGACAAAAGGCAATACCCGTGAACGAGGATTCGGCGGACCACCACGGATGCCGCAAAACATTAAATCAGACCGGGAACGAAGCCGGATGCCGCAACAAAAAGAAGGCGATATGCCGTTTAAGAGATAATAACTGAAAGATGAATATGAAGGCTTTGTGACTTTGTGTCAAACTCTGCATAACACATTGATCAAAAAATAATATCATTTGACAAAAAAGCAATATCACATACAACCAAATATATGAAAATTCTTATTTTCGGTGCCACATCAGGCATAGGTAGAGCCTTGGCAGAATTATACACCTCACAAGGACATCATGTTGCCATAACCGGCAGACGACAAGAAAAATTAGACGAAATCAAAGCACAACATCCGGATTTGTATTTAACATTCCGTCATGATATACGACAAACGGAAACAACAGAAACTGTTATTGCGCAAGCGCATGAACATTTTGGGCCTATAGATTTGATTGTTGTCAATGCCGGTATCGGTAAATTTAATCTCGAATTGGATTGGAAAATCTGTGAATCGGTTATTAAAACCAATGTTACCGGTGTCACAAAAGCATTAATCGATGGTTATAAATATTTTAGACAACAAGGTAAAGGCCATTTGGTCAATGTTTCATCTGTTGCATCACTTTTAGGAGGGGCTGCCAATCCTACTTATAATGCCAGTAAAGCTTATCAAGCCAATTTTGTGGAGGCGCTTTGGATTAAAGCTCAAAAAAGTAAAAAAGCCCGTATTGCCGTAACGGATATCCGCCCGGGATTTGTTGACACCAAATTGGCTCAAGGTGAAACTTTTTGGAAAGCCGATGTACAAACGGCCGCAAAGCAAATTGCCAAAGCCATCAAAAACCGAAAAAAAACGGCATATATTACCAAACGTTGGAGCTTAGTAGCTTTTGCATTGAAATGGATGCCGGGATTTTTATTGAAAAAGTTTTGATCTTACATTTTGATATGATTAAATCCATTTAAAATTGATTCAAAATCTGAAATAAATACAACCACATAAGACACATAAGGACACAAAAAAACTTATATGAACTTATGCCTTATATGGTTCAAAATAATCTGAAATCGCAAATCTGAAATGATTTTTTTATCGTGACTCATTAATTCCATATCTTTGCAAAAAATAAATTATGATTGTCTTAGCCGTTCAAAAAGATTGGTTGTATCATTTGTCCTACTGGTTTACAGCATTGTTGCCTGTGATTCTCGGATTTAGTATTACCATGTTGATGATTTGGTATTTTACCAGAACCTATAAAGGACCTGAAGATTTGGACGAATTTGAGGACGATAATCAATAAAAAATAGTATGGCAAAAATTAGATTAACTAAAATATTTCATTTCGACACCGGACATGCCCTTGCCGGATATGACGGTAAATGTCGCAATGTGCACGGACACAGTTACCGTTTGGAAGTCACCGTGATAGGCGAACCTATTGAAGATAAAAGCAGTCCGAAGTTCGGTATGGTTATCGACTTTGGCGACTTGAAAGACATCGTCAAAAAACATGTCATTGAAGACTACGACCACGCTTTGGTTTTAAATAAAAAAACCGCTTACAAAGAAATTGGCGATTTTTTACTCGATCGCGGACATCATATATTATTAGTAGATTTTCAACCAACCGGTGAAATGATGATTCAAGATATGGCAAAGCGTATCATGCCTCATCTTCCGCCCGGGGTAAAATTATTCCGGTTAAAACTTTATGAAACAGGAACCTCTTATGCCGAGTGGTATGCCGGAGACCAAGCATAAACATATCAATGTTCCGGCGGGTAAAAAAGTCTATTTTACCTCTGACCATCATTTTGGCTTGCCGGGTAAATTTAACAGCGCCGAACGGGAAAAATTATTTGTAGATTGGCTGGAAAAAATTCGCCCTGATGCCCATTCTATTTTTATCCTTGGTGACATGTTCGACTTTTGGTATGAATATAAAACCGCTGTCCCCAAAGGTTTTGTAAGGGTTTTGGGAAAATTGGCAGAATTGACCGACCAAGGGGTTCAAATTTATTTTTTTACCGGCAATCATGATATGTGGATGCGTGATTATCTAACCGAAGAACTCAATATTCCCATTTTTTTCGACCCGGAAATTTTTGTCATTGACGGACAAAAATTTTTAATAGGACACGGAGATGGTCTCGGTCCCGGCGACCAAACTTATAAATGGCTCAAAAAACTCTTTCGTAACCCGCTGGCACAATGGGCATATCGCTGGTTACACCCTGATATCGGGCTAAAACTTGCCAAATATTTATCACAACGAAACAAATTGATTAGCGGAGTATATGATGCCAAATTTAAAGGCGAAGAACGCGAATGGCTCTTTCAATATGCCAAACAATATCTCAACCAACAACCCGATGTCAAGTATTTTATATTTGGGCACCGGCATCTACCTTTAAAAATGCCCGTAAATAAAAACAGCACATATTTCAATACGGGAGACTGGCTACTGCATTTTACTTATATTGTGTATCAAAACGGGCAAGTCTCTTTAAATAAACTTGAATAGTTTTAAACATTAAGAAACCTTACGCTTTTCATATTTGTTTAGATAGTCTTAACTCATACGCTTTTGCATATAATAAAATCCATAGCTTAAAGCGCCTAACAAAACCAAAGTTACCAACGGGTGTTCGCCAAAAGCTCCTTGCGAATCTAACAAAATGGTTGCCACCACACCGGCAATGGCACCACCGAAATGGGCTTCATGACCAATTCGCGAATAAATATCCTGACTTCCTTTGGTCGTATACCACAAATAGCCTAAGGCAAATAGGATTGCCGGAACGGGAATAAAGGCAAACAAGAAAATCAATTCAAACGGAAATAAAGTAACATAACTGAAAACCACGGCATTAACCCCTGCTGATGCGCCAATGGCACTATACCATAAATCATTCTTATGAAAATAAAAAGTCAAATAATTACCTATAAAAACACCCCCGAAATAAATTAACAAAAAATATGTAGGACCAAAATAGTTAACCACAAAATCGCCGAAAAAATACAAGGTAAACATATTGACCAAATAATGTGACCAATCGGCGTGTAAAAAAGCGGAAGTTACAAACCGGTAATATTCTCCGGCTTTAATGCCCGATACGGAAAACTTAAAACGTTCAAAAAACTTATGATCGTTAAAGCCTAAATATGTGGTAATTCCTGTAATAACGATGATAACGGTTGATAAAGACATATTTGTTTAGATTTTAGATTTATAGGTCACTGTGTGTCCCGTTCCTACAAAAGTTGCAACGGGATGTATCGAAGTGACCGATTTTCATATTATAAATTGTCAGATGCATTTGAAAAAACGTTAGTAATAGTTATTTGATACTAATTATCAAACATCGATTTAACCATTTTTTTTAATGTCTGATGATTGTCAAAACTTTTATGTTCACATTCACCATTAACAAAGATATAATCTTTTTGCCAATCTTGATGATTATAAGCTAATTCTTTTACGGCCTTGATAATATAAGCCACTTCCGCCTCGCTGGTAGTCGGATGTATCGACAAGCGAATCCAGCCGGGTTTATGAGTGGTATCGCCTTGCTCAATTTCTTTAACAATTTGCTTTGATTTTTCTCTGTCCACCCCCAATAAAATATGACCGTAAGTCCCGGCACAACTACAACCGCCACGAGTTTGAATACCAAAACGGTCATTGAGTAATTTGACCCCGAGATTATGATGTAAACCTTCTATATTGAACGATATAATCCCCAATCTGTCCGTAAAATCACCGGCTAGTAATTGCAGATTTTCTATGGACTGAAATGCCGGCAATATCCGGTCTAAAATTTCGTGTTCGCGTGCCAAAATATTTTCAACGCCCATTTGTTCTTTAAGTTTGATAGCCAAAGCGGTTTTTATAGTTTGCAAAAAACCGGGCGTACCACCGTCTTCACGCATTTCAATATCATCAAAATACCGGTGTTCTTTCCAAGGATTGGTCCACAGCACCGTGCCACCACCGGGATGGTCAGGCACGGCGTTGTTATAAAGTTGCCGGTTAAAAATTAAAACACCCGAAGTACCCGGTCCACCTAAAAACTTATGCGGTGAGAAAAAAACAGCATCCAATTGTTGACGCGGGTCGGTTGGATGCATGTCAATATTTACATATGGCGCCGAACAAGCAAAATCAACAAAACAATAACCGTTATACCGGTGGATTAAACCGGCAATTTGATAATAATCAGGTTGTAAGCCGGTGACATTAGAGCAAGCTGTCACGGAAGCCATTTTTAACGGTCGCTTGTCAAATTTTTGTATCAAGGCTTCAAATGCCTCAAAATCTATATGTTTTTCATCTTTGTAGGGAATGATTTCAACATCTGCTATGGTTTCTAACCAAGAAGTTTGATTGGAATGATGTTCCATATGAGTGATAAATACTACCGGCCGTTCTTCATCAGAGAGCTTAATTAAAGATTTGTATTTTTCATGAATTTTCAGCCCCAATATCCGTTGCAATTTATTAACCGCGCCGGTCATACCATGTCCGGTCATAATCAATACATCATCCTCTCCGGCATGCACATGATTTTTGATAATTTGCCGGGCTTCCTCGTATGCTGACGTCATCAAATTGCCGCATAAACTTGTTTTGGTATGCGTATTGGCGGTAAAAGGACCGAAATCGTCAGCAAGTTTACGTTCGATAGGCGCATATAATCTACCACTTGCCGTCCAATCGGCATAAACCAAAGGCATAGTGCCGTAGGGCGTTTCTATAACTTCATCAATCCCGATGATTTGTTCGCGAAAAGTTTTAAAATATTGTTCTAAGCCGGTCATTTTACAAAAATTTTTCTTTAATCTCACTTATCATTTCCCGGGCTAAGGCATCGGCTTGTTCTTGCGAACGGGCTTCGGCATAAATACGAATAATCGGTTCGGTATTGGACTTGCGCACTTGCACCCACGAGTCGGGAAAATCAATACGTAAACCGTCTTGTGTATCTATTTCGGCATTTTGATATTTATCTGCAAAATAATTGATGACTTTCTCCAAATCGAAACCGGGCGTTACCGTCATTTTGTTTTTACTCATAAAATACGACGGATAAGTTTGTCGCAATTCGGACAAAGTTTTGCCGGTTTCAGCCAAATAAGACAATATTAAAGCAATACCGAGCAAGGCGTCGCGTCCGGCATGCAGTTTGGGATAAATGACACCGCCATTACCTTCTCCGCCTATAACGGCATTGACTTCACGCATTTTTTCCACCACGTTGACTTCACCGGTTTTGGCTTTAAAATATTGCACACCGTAACGGTCGGAAATATCTTTCAAAACTCTGGAAGATGACAAATTTGACACAGTATTTCCCGGATTTTTAGACAAAATATAATCGGCAACGGCAGCCAAAGTATATTCTTCGCCAAACATTCTGCCGTTTTCATCAATCAGCGCCAAACGATCGACATCGGGGTCTACAACAATCCCTAAATCGGCATCTGTTTCGGCTACGCGTTGCATAATGATTTGCAGGTTTTTTTCGAGCGGCTCGGGGTCGTGTTGAAAGTTGCCGGAAACGTCGCAATACAAACATTCATATTGCACGTTTAAGGCTTCTAACAATTTAGGAATGGCTAAACCACCGGTTGAATTAATGGCGTCAATCACCACTTTAAAACCGGTAATTTTGATGGCGTCCGTTTGCACGTCGTCCATAGCCAAAATAGCCGCAATATGTTCGTCGATATAGCCGTTGGGTTTGGTTTCAATATGTCCCAAATCATCAATCGCAGCGTAATTAAAATCGTTTTGCGCTATGATTTGCAACAATTTTTGTCCGTCGGCAGCCGAGAGAAATTCGCCTTTGTTGTTGAGCAATTTTAAAGCGTTCCACTGCTTCGGATTGTGGCTAGCGGTTAAGATGATACCTCCATCGGCTTGTAGCCCTGTTACCGCCATTTCGACACTCGGCGTGGTTGACAAACCTAAATCAACCACATCTATACCCAATCCGGTTAAAGTATGTTGCACCAGATTTTGTATCATAGGTCCGGATAAACGCGCATCGCGCCCAATGACTACTTTTAGCTTTTTGCCTGCAAATTTTTCTTGTAGCCAAGTGCCGTAAGCCGAAGCGAATTGCACAGCATCAAACGGGGTTAAATTGTCGCCCGGACGCCCGCCTATGGTGCCGCGGATTCCGGATATACTTTTGATTAGACTCATATTAAGATGAAAATTAATGGTTAAAGTTTATGTTCCAAAAATATTAAAATTGCTTAAAAACCAACAATTTTTCCAAAGCCGTTTTAATATTACTTCTAGGCGTGGCAATGTTCATTCTAAAATAATGTTCGCCGTTTTCTCCAAAAGATTTGCCGTCGTTGAGCGCTAATTTAGCCTCATTAATGAGCTTGTTTTTTATCTGCTCATGTGATAAGCTGGTGCCGGAAAAATCGAGCCACATCAAAAAAGTGCCTTCGGGTTTTAC
>JALVEJ010000170.1 GCA_027031025.1 Flavobacteriales bacterium
CTGCCTGTTCATCTCATATAACGCAAATGGAGTCCAAACACCTTTAAGGACATATCCTTAGAGTTTTTTTGCTCTAAGGCTTCTCCGCCTTCCTTAGGCGGAGATATTCCAGATAGGACATAGGCACAACGACCAGCTTCCCAATCAAGCGGTAAGTTCCGACATGTATCGAAACAGTTAGACGTTAGGGCTTGCCCATACTGAAGAAATAGTGTAAAATTGTGTATTCATAATTAAGGTCGTTTCTCTTGCTTAACGATATTGCCCTTTTCAGCGAGGGGAGTGATGGAAGACATGTCTTTGTGCAAACCAATACCTGAGTAAAACATTGTGGATCTCCTGGTTAATGGTTTAAAGCTTGTTAACCGTTAAATACTGAAATACTTCCCGGAATGGGAGGTCCTATTAGGAAATGTCACGCCAATCAAGCCGAATTTGCACCCGCCTTACTCGGGCACGGCATGGACCATGAATCGGCATTTTGAAGGTTTTTTAAAGCGTGGCAAATCTGGTTACGGTCAGCCTGTTAGCCATTAAAATCATGAGCTAAATCTTGCAAACTATAACAAAAAATGATCGTCTTTCGAATAAAAAGGAAAACAAATTAAATGAAGAATGTCTTATACCAAACCAAGCAGGGGAAATTAATAGTAGGGGACTCTATTGATATAAGTAATAAGTACCTGAATAAATATTATAAAAATAAATTTCAACTGATCATTACATCCCCTCCTTTTCCTTTAAATGCTAAGAAACGGTATGGAAATCTTAATGGAAAAGATTACTTAGAATGGTTTGTTAGTTTGGCGCCAATCTTTAACAACTTACTCACTGATGATGGCTCGTTGGTTATTGAAATAGGAAATGCTTGGGAAGAGGGAAGGCCAGTACAGTCACTGTTGCACTTGGAATGTCTTTTTGGACTAGTCAATAATCCTGATTCCGATCTTCGTCTAATTCAGGAATTTATATCATATAATCCTTCTCGTCTTCCATCACCAGCGCAATGGGTAACTGTTAACCGTCTTAGAACAGTTGATAGTTATACCCATGTATGGTGGATGTCAAAGAGTGACTATCCAAAGGCCGATAATTCAAGAGTGCTACGACCATATAGTAAGAGCATGAAAAAGCTTTTAAAAACTAAGAAGTTTAATGCAGGAAAACGTCCTTCAGAGCATGAGATAAGCAAGTCTGCTTTTATAAAAGATAACGGTGGGAGTATAGCGCATAATCTATTTGAATTAGAGCCTTTAGATAATAACCGAAAGGTTAGGCTCCCTCACAACGTTTTGAGCTTTTCAAACACTAATTCCAATGACTATTTTCTTAGGCGATGTCGAGAAGAAAAGATTACTCCACACCCAGCAAGAATGAATGCTGGTCTGATTAAATTTTTTATTGACTTCTTAACTGATAAAAATGATTTAGTGCTAGACCCTTTTGCCGGTAGTAATACGACTGGCTATATTGCTGAGAAGAGTAATCGAAAATGGGTGTCTATTGAAATAAATGAAGACTATGCATTTGATTCAATTATCCGTTTTGATGATCCAGATTTAAATACATCATTAATAATTAATTCAAAGAATAGAGGAGTATCCTGAATGTTGGAAAACCAATTAAAGAATATTGCCAGTATTGATATTTTCAACAAAGGGCGCAATAAATCTCTTTTTGTTGGCAGACCATATTACTTGGACTATGAAAAGACACAAATATTAGTTTCTGATGCATGGAAACATCAAGTTGGAGGTATCCCCCAAGGAGCATTCTTGCTGGCTTTTTATGACGGTGAGGAAGACGTCCAAGAGGCGATCTTGTTAAGAGCCTTAACACCATCAAAACTTCCAACGGACAATGACGTTGTTAGCTCGATGATTGAATATTACAAAGAAGGAACTGATATTAGTGGTCGTGCTGGTAGTGAGAATGAAAGTAAACTGGATGATTTTACAAGGTATGAATTTAGCTTCTCAGGTTTGGAATGTCGCGTTCTGGGAACATTCTATAAAATAAAAGAAATATCCACGGTTGATGGTGAAGAATTAACTAAGGAAATCATCGAGTTTGGGGCGGATTTAGAAAACTTTTACGCCGCAAATAATTACAGCGTCTATAAAGCAACGGGGGAGGTGCTGCATAGTATAGTTAATCAGCGCGATAATGATTTGATTGCAGGAAATGAAAATGAATTCAAAATTGGACATGTCCGTTATAGCTCAAGCCGTAGGTTTCAAATTAAAGAGCCTGATGTTGATGTTTTTATAAGCCCCCAGGACTTTATTGGGAAAAGAACGGCTCTGTTTGGTATGACAAGGACTGGTAAATCAAATACAGTTAAGAAAATTATTGAGGCTACTGCGGAAATATCACTCAAGGCACCTATAAAAAGCCTGCCAAATGAAACTAATGAGCTTGCTCCTTTCACAGAAGAAGGTGCGCCTCAATACCCAGTCGGTCAAATAATATTTGATGTAAATGGTGAGTACGCAAATCCTAATCTTCAAGATGAAGGGACAGCCATCTATGAATTATATGAAGGTTTAGTCGATCGTTATTCAATAGTAGATAAGACTGACAAGGGATTTAAAGTTCTAAAAATTAGGAGGTGTAAGCTTTTTTGTGTAAACGAAAAAGCACCGTTTGGTTCTGAAAGAACTAAACGGGTAAAAGGGGCCGTAGGGGCGCCCCTACGGCCCGGCGCGATT
>JALVEJ010000171.1 GCA_027031025.1 Flavobacteriales bacterium
GTAAAAAATGAAACAAAGATTGACTCCGAAAGAAGAAGAATTAATGCAAGTGCTTTGGCATTTGCGAAAAGCATTTGTAAAGGAAATTGTAGCGGCATTGCCCGAACCACGTCCACATTATAATACGGTATCGACCATTATTAGAAAAATGGTGGATAAAGGATTTGTAGGGTACGAGAGTTTTGGCAATACGCATTGCTATTATCCGTTAGTGTCAAAAAAAGTCTATACTGAAAATTTTATGCAAAAGGCATTGCGGAATTATTTTGACAATTCGTATAAAAATATGGTCTCGTTTTTTGTCAAGCAACAAAAAATAAGTGCCGATGAATTGCGTGAAATTATCGAATTAATAGAAAACCAAAATCAGGAAAAATGAATTTGATTTATATTTTGAAAGTTAGTGTCATAACTGCTGTTTTGTGGCTGATTTACAAATTATTACTTCGTAAAGATACTTTTTTTAACTTGAAACGATTTTATTTTATAACCGGTATGTTTTTGTCCTTTTTACTGCCTTTATGGCATCTTAAAAAAGTTATTCCGGTTGCCACAGCTTCATTACCTATTCCTGTTAACAATGTGGTAACAGAAAATACACTGGAAGTCAGTTTGCAACAGGATTTTGATTTGGACAATTTGTTTTATATTTTACTTGTAGGAGCAGTTATTTTATTGTTTAAAATGCTGATAGATTTAATCGGTATTTACAAAATGATTGCGACAGGTGTCAAAGAACAAATAAATGGTTATGTTTTAGTTAAAGTTGATAAAGACATTTCGCCTTTTTCATTTGGAAAATATTTGGTCATTAATCCGGCACAATTTACACCGGAGGAACAGCAAATGGTTATAGCGCATGAACAGGTTCACATAAGCCAAAAGCACAGTATTGATGTATTGCTATCCGGTGTTTTTACGGCTTTGCAATGGTACAATCCATTTGCTTGGCTTTGGCGAAATGATTTGATTGAAAATCTCGAATTTATTGCAGATAGTAAAGCCACAAAACAGGTAGAGTCTGTTAAGAAATATCAATATTTGTTACTAAAAACCGGATTGACAAATCCTGTGCCTGACCTAGTTAATAATTTTTATAAACCCAATTTAAAAAATAGAATTATGATGTTACAAAAACAGCAAACTTCAAGTATACAATTAGTAAAATATGGTATTTTATTGCCGTTGATAACTCTGTTCCTTTACGGTTTTAATACCGAAAAAGTTTATGCACAAAATAAATCAAAGTATTATGTTATTGATAAACATACGACAGGAAAACAATTGAAAGATATTGAAAAAAATATCAACAAAGAAACAGTAAAATTTAAGCTTCATTTTGACAATTTGATGTATATAGATGACATTTTGGTTAATGTTGATGTAAAGACACATTATCTTACAACCGGAAAAGATACTAAAATACGAATTCAAAATGATAAAGGTATTTTAGAAACTATTCTTTATATTGAAGACAGCAAATTAGTGCTTTCTCAAAAAGAAGAAAAGGCTTTTTTAATATATGACGATGGAGTAGAAGTATCAACTTATGATAATAGTAATGAGTCATCTACATTAAGCACACTTCAAGTAAAACATTATAACAAAGTTGGTAAAGTAGTTAACTCAAAATCATATTCGGGTGTTATATCTTATGAGAATAAAGACTTTTTTTATGTTAAAACCGTACATGATTACCGTTTTTTTGATAGATATGGAATAGAAGTAGATAAAAAGACAGCTGATGCTTTGTTGCAAAAGTTAACCCGTGGTCAAGTATTTATCGTTAACAATAGTATTAGATATAAAAAAGATTCAAAAAATCATCCGTTATATGTTTTGAATGGCAAATTTATTTCCGAAGCAGATTTTGATAAAATCAATCAAGAAACGATACGTGAAATAATAATTTTAAAGGGTGATGCAGCTCTAAAAAAATATGGTGAAAAAGGCAAGAAAGGCGTTGTAGAGTTGTTTGTAAAATAAATTACAACATTTATAAAAAAACGCCTTGCGTTTATAAATTATTGATTGACAAACAAGCTGTGTTTTTGTAAATTTAATAAAAAAATCATGAAAAAAATAGCCGTTTTGTTAATCCTTACATTTTCATTATTTTCTTGTGTCAAACAAGAAACTCATGAAGTTGCTCTTGAAAAACAAGAAGCTCGTTTAACGGCACACGTTTGGAAAGGGGTTAGTGTGTCGAGATTTACCGGTAAACACAAAATTTTTCAACATAGCTTGCCGGATATTTCTTTACGATTTTATCCTGATCAACAATTTGTAAAAAATATTGGTCAGCAAAAATCAATTACCGGTCAGTGGGAATTGTTTGAACAAAATGATGTGCCGGTTTTAAGAATCCGTTATTTTGATGAAGATACAGGTTGTAATGTGATTGATGAATTAGTAGTCAATATTTTAACGGATGATTATTTGGAATATTGTCATTATATTCATAGACAAGGATATGTAGATATACACGACGATTATTTCTTTGAAAAAAATTGATCGGTATTTTGGTTTTGGAAATACAAGGCTGTCAACACGCAAACTGTTGACAGTTTTTTTTATGTGCTTAGGGAGATTGAAAAATGTAAATAAAATGTTAAGAAAAATTCTTATATTTGTCGAATTAACAAACTAACTTAACAAACTATGAGAAAAACTATTTTATTTTATCTGTTTGTTGCTTTATTATTAGCAACTAGTGGATTTGCACAAACTATTCATGAATATGAATATAATGTCAACAATGGATGGCTTGGTGACAATTATAATACGCCGGGCAATATCATTTATCCGGTAGGCTATAGCCGCCAAAACCTTAAAACACCGGTTGTTTTTGTTCACGGGATTACCGGAAAAGTCAGTAATTCGTATAAAGCCAATATTGAACAAGTGGAAAATTACCAACTAAATGCGGCTTTTGTTCAATTAAATCCTTTGGGAACACCTGAGCAAAACGGCAAATTATTAAAACGAATGATTGATAGAATTACCGCACATTATGGTTCAGCAACTGTTAGTATAGTAGCCCATAGTAAAGGCGGCATGGATACCGAGCGCGCACTTTACGGACGTAATCCTTACAATACTTCTATTCCGAGTTTCGGCTACGAAAAAGTTGATGGTGTTTATACTTTTAGTTCACCGCTTCGTGGCGCACGTGTTGCCGATGTGGGTGCCGCTTTGTCTTGGACAGGAATCGCTTTTATTGCCATGTGGTATACTAATGGATACTATTTGACAAGCGGAAGTGTCAATTCTTTTCATAACTGGGCGCAATCATGGCGTATCAATTCTTACACCACTTTTAGAAATGCATATCATCCTAATGGCGCTTCTTACAGCCGTATCAATATGATTGAAGACAATACTACACGTTGGTGGGCGCATCAATCCGACGATCCTTGTTATCAAAACAAATGGTATTATTGCTATGTCGGCAATGCGTTTCATCATTCAGCCGGAGCCTATTACGATGCTTATTGGGAATGGGATTGGTTTAACTCCGGATGGCGAAATTGGCATACCTCAAATGATGGATTTATTTCTGAATATCGAGCTAAACGTTCCGTAATAACCAACAGCAGTAATGCTTTGACGCCGGGCGCAGGCGATAGTAATTACCGCGTTATGCATGATGCTAATCATACCTCTTTGTGGGAACGTGGCGAAAATCATTTTTCTAATGAAGTAGCTCCCTATTTGCATTATGGTTTATTTAATGTTTACGGACGACCGGCTGCAACCAATGAGGTAACGGACTTGTCACTAAAACAAAAAACCGTATCCAAAGAAACTGCCGAATTGATAATGGGTAGTGCCGGATTTACTTATGTCGGACAAAACGGCCAATCGGAGTTTGTCATTGAGCATGATAACCAACCGGTTAATATTATTTTTTATACGGCACAACCGGTTAAAGAATTTAGTTTGAAAAATTCTTTGGGTAATACATTTAATTTTTCAATTGTAGATTCTAAACGTGATGATTTAACCGGAACAGAACAAGCAGTAGCGCATGTTGAGAATTTGCCTAAGGGGATTTATACTTTGACCATGCCGGTAGGTGAATTCATAGCAATGACCTCTTATGATGAAAGTAATGTTGCTTTTGCAGTCAACATGCACTTTAAAGAATCAGAAGGTTATAACGGACAAAATATTGAAGTGGCGATTGCCGGAATTGACCAAAATTTAGATTTGTCGCAGTTGCAATTGTCTGCTAAAATTTCAAAAGTGTCTAACGATGGAAATACGCCGGTTGATTTTGAAAAAATTCAAGCGCAAACCTATGCATTTACACCGGTTGCAGGTAAGCCCGGACATTTTATTACGCGTTTTAACAATTTAAATCCCGGTGCAGTTTATGCCATGCAATTGACTGCTCGTTTGAATCAAGGCAATCAATTATTAGCCCGAAATATTTTAAATACTTTCTATGTACATAAAACTTTGCCGGTGCAAAATATCAATATTGTTGAGGGCGTTAATGAAGTTCCCGAAATCAATACTGATATGGTAAGTTTGTATCCCAATCCGGCCAATCATTTAGTCAATATATACATCGAAGAAAACAGTCAAGCTGATGTTAGAATTTTTGACATAACAGGTAAAGAAATATATCAAGCTGATATGACAGATACTTTATTGCAATTAGATGTTTCTCAATGGCAAAAAGGTATTTATATGGTTAAAATTAAATCTGGAAACAGTTTGATTACCAAACAATTAATGGTAAAATGAAGTAAATAAATAACTCAATAAAGACGCCTTAACGGGCGTCTTTTTTTTGCCGGTCAATTACATCGAGTTCCGTTGCAAAATACACCATTTTCGGACTGAATTTAAGATGCAATTCGTTTAAAATAGGATATAATTCCTTGTCTATAAATTGTTTTAAATCGGCTTGATTATCAGCTGCAAATTGAATAGAGTAGGAGTTGCCTTGCGCTTCATCAACCATAATTTTACTGGTTAAGGACGATTTGAGTAACCCGCTTTCAAGCATTTTGGGTATAAAATTATTTTTGATATAATCTAACCACTCTTTTTCAATAGCTTTATCGACGTTGAAGGTGATATTATAGATATACATGTTTGGTTATTTTTTATTCATTTATTCCGAAATAATGCAATTCTTTTGTCTTTTTGTTTAGGCTAATTATAAAATGAAAAGTGCCATCTTTTTGTTTCTCTTTTGTATAAAATTCTCTTTCCAGATATTTATCCGTTTCATAATTAATTGTGTCATATGAATCATAGTTCAAGACAGGGAAATCTTTTTGAGAATCAGAAAAAACTCTTTTAAAAGATTTAGAATTTCTTATTTCGTTTGCAATTTTTTTAAAGTCGGATTCTGATATTTTTAAAGTAAATGTGTGAGAATAATCTGTAAAACCGCCGCTTTCATTGTGCAATATTTGAAAGTCTTTTTTTAATTTAATATGATGCCATGAAAGAATTTTACTAGCTTCTTTTTTATTGAAAGTCCAATCCGTTATCCAGGGTTGTATAGCTATCAGGATAAATCCTATGGTTAGAATAAATGAAAATACAGTTCCTAATTTTGTTTTTCCAAATAATCTAAATATCCAATATGTGATAAAAATAATTTGAAAAGCAAAAATAATCGGCCAAATAAAAATTACAAGAAAATCTAATCTACTAATTAGTGACCCAATAATGATTATTCCAAGAATTTTACTAACAATAATTCCGGTTTTTTCCCTATTGTTTTTATAAGGCAAATAAAAACACAAAAGTGTTAAGAGTATTAATATTGAACCGGAAATTATATAAAACGAAGTCATAAGGAAATAACAAAAGTTTTTTGGATAATGATATGTCTATTTTATAACCAATTCATTTTCAAACAAAAAATCTGCAATTTTCCGATTGTCCGACAGGCGTGGCAATTTATTTTGACCGCCTAATTTTCCAATGGATTTCATATACCGGTCAAAGCCTCCTTTTTTTACCGGTGTGATGACAGCCGGTCGTAAAATTTTACCGGTAATTAAGTCTTTGTAATACACATTTTGAGCTTGCATACTTTGGTCAATGATATGGGCAAATTCTTCGGTATTATCAGGAGCTTTTTCAAATTCGATGAGCCATTCGTGGTAGGGCAACCCGCTTTTAGGATTGACTTGCGGCGCCACCGTAAATTCACTGATGCTGGCATCGGTTTGCGCCATAGCCGTTTGAATGGCGGTTTCCACTTCCTTGGCAATGACATGTTCGCCAAAAGCCGAAATAAAATGTTTGATACGTCCGGTAACTTTTAAACGATAGGGGTTGGTGGAAGTAAACATAACAGTATCGCCTATATTATAAGCCCACAAACCCGCGTTGGTGCTAATAATTAAGGCGTAATTGACACCGGTTTCTACTTCTTTGAGAGACAGACGTGTAGGATGATCATTAAAAATTTCATCGGCAGGCACAAATTCGTAAAACATACCGTGATTGGTCAATAATAGTAAATCGTCTCGATCAGGTTTATCTTGATAAGCAAAAAACCCTTCCGAAGCCGGATAAAGTTCTATGCTGTTTACATCTCGTCCTATGAGTTGCTTAAATTTTTGCTGGTAAGGTTCAAAATTAAGTCCTCCGTAAACAAATAACTTAAAATTTGGAAATATTTCTCCAACCGGTTTCCCGGCTTTTTTGATGAGTTTTTCAAAATAAGTCTGTACCCACGAGGGAATACCACTGATGAGTCGCATATCTTCATGGATGGTTTCGTCAACAATGGCGTTAACTTTGGTTTCCCAGTCTTTGATGCTGTTGGTTTCCCAACTTGGCATCCGGTTTTTTTGTAAATATTTCGGAACGTAATGCGCCACAATACCCGACAAGCGACCGGTTTTGATACCGCCGACTTCATCTAAAACAGGATCGCCTTGTAAAAAAATCATTTTACCATCGACAAAGTCTGAATTTCCGGTTTCGTGGATATAATGAAGCAAAGCGTGTTTGGCTCCCATAATATGGTAAGGCATGGACTCTTTACTGATAGGGATATATTTGGTGCCGGATGTTGTGCCGGATGTTTTGGCAAAATAAATGGGGCGTCCTTTCCACAGAATATTGTATTCACCATTGATAATCCGGTTAATATAAGGATTGATATCTTCATAAGTTCTGATAGGAACCCTTTTTTTAAAGTCGTTATAATTAGTAATTTGTTTAAAATGATGATCTTTACCAAAAGCCGTATGTTCGGCATTGGAAATGAGATAGCGAAAAGTGTTTTGTTGAGCTTTAACAGCGTTATGTATCCACCATTTGTTTTTTTGGACCATATATCCGGCATAAATTTTTGCCAATTTTGCTTTAAGTCCCATCTTTTAAGGTTTAAAATTGATAAAATCAACCGGGTCAACCGGTGTGTCTTTTAACCAAAGTTCAAAATGCAAGTGCGGACCGGTGGTTTTTTCACCGGTATTGCCCGATAAAGCAATCACTTCTCCTTGTTGCACCAGGTCGCCGGTATGACGCAACAATTTTTGATTGTGTTTGTAAATAGAAATAACATTGTCCGGGTGTTTAACAATAATTGTATTGCCCGTATCAGGAGACCAATCAGCAAAAATAACGCGACCTTTGGCTATACTTTTGACCGGTGTGCCTTTTTTTAAGGCGATATCCACAGCGTAATGTTGTTTTGATGCATCAAACTTGTTCACAATTATACCTTTAACAGGCGGTATAAAATCGTAAGATAAGGTGTTTTTTTGTTGATTAAGTTTAAATCGCTCTCTTTCTTCAACTTCTTTTCGTAACAGGGAATCTATTTTTCCCGGAGCCAGTTTTAAAGTATCGGGATTGAATTTTTTTTGTTGATAGCTTTTGTTAAATTCTTCCATGCTTATTTCGTTATTCAAAACTTTTTTGAGTTGATTAAGATAAAATGTATTCATCAACAGTGCTTTTTCTAACGAATCGGTTTTTAGATGCAGACGGATAGCTTCCTTTCGTAGTCCGGGAGCCGTATAGCCTGGAATATAGGTGCGTATAGGTGTAAAGGCAATTAGAAAGGTTGTTAAAGCAATTAGAAAAAATGCAAACAAACCGGTAAAAACAAATACATTTAAGCGGTTGAGCTTAAAACTTAATTTTTCTTCATATGTATCATCGTTGATAATTAAGATACGGTAATGATATGTTAGTTTTTTTAAAAAACCTTTTGATTTTTGGTTTTTACTTTGCATGGTCAAATTTTTTGTAAAAATACAAAATTACTGCTTAGAAAATTTCTTTAAGAAGTGGGAATGCATGTTGCATAAAAAAACCGCCCGTTTAAAGGGCGGCTTTAATGTAAAATAGCTAAAAGTTAATATTATTCTTTGGCAGCAGCTTTGGCTTCTTGTGCCGCTTTCATAGCTGCTCTTGACATCTTCACTTGTACAACCACAACATTGTCCGGATGCAACAGTTTAAATTTGTCATTACGTAATTCTGATACGTAAACTTTATCACCGATATCTAATTTGCTAATATCTACAACAACGGCATCGGGCAGATTAGCCGGTATAGCTTTAATTTTAAGTTTTTTCATGGTCAAACTTAAAGAGCCCCCTTTGATGATACCCGGCGCCACTCCGGTGGTTTTAACCGGAACGGTAACGGTTACTTCTTTATCGGGGAACAATCGGTAAAAGTCAACATGTAAAATTTTGTCTGTTACAGGGTGAAATTGAATATCCTGCATAATGGCTTCATGTTTTGAGCCATCTTCCAATTCAATCACTACGGTATGCGTTTCCGGAGTGTAAACCAAATTTTTGAACGCACGTTCATCTGCTGAAAAGTGCATGGGTTCGCCACCGCCGTATAAAACGCACGGGACCCTTCCAGCATTACGTAGGGCTTTGGTTGCAGTTTTGCCCACGCTTTCTCTTTTGGAGCCTTTGATAGTTAATGATTTCATTACTTTTGTTTTTTTAATGTTTAACAATTTTCCTTCGCCGTTACAAGCATATTTGTCATTACATAATAAATTTTGAACTGATAGATTTATGTACATGAACGTTATGCATAACATCGGCAAATAGAGGGGCGCAAGATAGCACTTTTATTTTCTTTGACAAAATTTTTCTGGGGATAGAATCAGTGACGACTAATTCTTCTATTTCGGAGTTGGCAATGCGTTCTTGGGCATTGTCAGACAGCAAAGCATGAGTGCAAACAGCCCGGACACTTTCGGCACCTTTATCTTTCATCAATTGCGCTGCTTTGACCAAAGTGCCTCCCGTGTCTATAATATCATCTACCAGAACAACATTTTTGTCTTTGACATCACCTATCAATTCCATGCTTCCAATGACATTGGCACGTTTGCGTTGTTTATAGCAAATAACCACATCACTTTTTAAAAATTTTGAATAGGCATAAGCCCGTTTAGAACCACCCATATCTGGTGAAGCAATAACTAATTTGTCAAGATTCAGCTTTTGAATGTACGGCACAAAAATAGTACTCGAATACAAATGATCAACCGGAATTTCAAAAAATCCCTGAATCGGATCGGCATGTAAATCCATGGTAATAACCCTCGACGCACCGGCAGCTTCTAACATATTAGCCACTAATTTAGCGGCTATAGGTACACGGGGTTCATCTTTTCGTTCTTGACGTGCCCAGCCAAAATACGGAATAACCACATCTATAAACTCTGCAGAAGCGCGTTTGGCAGCGTCAATCATCAATAGGACTTCCATCAAATTATCAGAAGGGGCAAAGGTTGAGCCTATAATAAAAACCCGTTTGCCACGGATAGATTCTTTAAATGAGGGTTTAAATTCACCGTCTTTAAAACGTTGTAGTTCTACTTTTCCTAGCGGAATATCTAGTGCATTGGCAATTTTTTTAGCTAAATCTCTGCTTTGCGAACTGGCAAAGAGTTTGACTTCTTTAAATTTTTTAGAGGGCATCTTTGTATGTTATGGTTATACAAAGATAATTTTTTGTTTGAAATT